>NZ_JBMYXF010000004.1:0-96606 GCF_049608145.1 Halocynthiibacter sp. | reverse complement strand
GCAATCCACAACATCTGGCAGGCTGAGACCAAAGAAGATGCGACCAAGGCCTTCGATCTGTTCATCAGAACCTATGAGGCAAAGTATCCCAAGGCGACGCTGTGTCTGCAAAAGGACCGTGAGGAACTCATGGCATTCTTCGACTTCCCAGCACAGCACTGGCAAAGCATCCGCACCAGCAACCCGATCGAATCCGCCTTTGCCACCATCCGCCATCGAACCAAGCGATCCAAGGGCTGTCTGAACCGCGACGGTATGCTGGATATGATGTTCAAACTCGGGCAATGCGCTGAGCAAAACTGGAGGAGATTACGCGGCTTTGACTACCTCGCCAAAGTCATCACAGGCATCCCATTCAAAGACGGAATTGAAGCCACAAACCAAGACCAGATCGCCGCATGACCCACAATCCTCAAACACCAGATTTGACAATAACTCAGACACGGTCGGAGTGTCTGTCAGCACGCCGGACAGTTCCGGTGATGCTTTTTATTACCAAAGTTCGACGAACACTCTGTCAAGTTCGTCTGTGACAGAACCAACCAGCGTATTCATTACGTTTGATCAGGCCGTTACGAACTTGCATTTTGAAGTTTATGATGTTGATCAGGGATCAGGTTGGGATGATAAGGTGACGTTCATTGCACTGGACGCCCTCGGAGCCCCCGTTCCTGTCAATTTCTCAGATCTGATTGCCCACCACCAGGTCAATGCGAACACGGTTGAAGCCGGAGGCAATGATGATCCTGGTGTAGAAGGGTCAGGTGCCCCGGATACAGTTTCAGTGTCGATACCAGGTTCCATTGTCAGCCTTCAGATTATTCATGACAATGGCAGTGATGTGAGCGTTTCTGGTGTCGTCCGGGTGGGGCCGATTTGCTTTGACTTGGATACTACAGTTCCGTGTTTTGCGCCCGATACGATGATCCTAACGCCCACTGGTGAAAAGCGGATTGAAGAGCTGTCAAGCGGTGACAAAGTGATCACCCGTGACAATGGCGTTCAGAAAATCCGTTGGATCGGAAAGAAAACACTGGACTGGAAGCGTCTGTCTGACAGTCCGCATCTTCGCCCCATTGTTATATCAGCAGGAAGCCTTGGCGACGATCTACCTGAACGTGACCTGACCCTAAGCCCTAATCATCGTATATTGGTTTCTAATGATGTTACCTCGATGTACTTTGAAGATCGGGAAGTGCTCGCATCCTGTAAACATCTGGTGAACAACCATGGTATTTCCAAAGTAGACCCGATGTCCGTAACTTATATGCATTTCATATTTGACCGACATGAAATTGTATTGGCGGATGGCGTCTGGACCGAAAGTTTTCAACCCGGCGATTATGCGTTGAAAGGGATTGGAAATGTGCAACGGAAGGAAATTTTTGATATTTTTCCTGAGCTGAGATCATCTAAAGGGCGGGCCGACTATGTTGCAGCCAGAAAAGTGCTTAAGAAGCACGAAGCCAGCCTGATCGTTCCTTAAGGACACAGTTGTGTTTCCAGGACGCGGGATGCGCCCTGGAAGTTTCGTTTAACCACGCATTCGTGCACCATCTGCATCAAATAGGGGTGTCACAATTTGACGGGCTTTGCGCATATGGCCCAGAATTTCGATCTCTGCCTCATTGCCTTCGCGGGCCTGTTCTGCCGGGATCAGGGCCATGGCAATGGATTTCTGCGCATAGTGGCTGTAGCCGCCTGACGTACAGAACCCTTGCACTTCGCCATTGATCCAAACGGGTTCATAAGCATGAACATCGCAATCTTTGGCTTCGACCTCATAGGCGACAAGCGTACGGGCAGAGCCTTCTGCCTTTTCCTTTTCTGCAGCAGCACGACCAATGAAATCATCAGGTTTTTTGAAACTGATGAACCGATCAAGCCCGGTTTCACCTGCAGTATAATCAGGTGAAAATTCCGACAGCCAAGACCCAAAGAACTTATCCAAACGCAAGGACATCATGGCCCGCATCCCAAAGGGTTTCATGCCGTGTTTCTGGCCCTCAATCCACAGGGTGTTCCACAAAGCGCGTTGGTTCATGGCATCTGTATAGATCTCATACCCCAAATCACCCGTGTAACTGACACGCTGTACAATGCATGAAGACATTCCGATTGTGATTTGTTTTACATCAAGGAATTTGAACGCTTCCGCGGATACATCCGCCCGGGTCACCGCTTCTAGAACCTTGCGCGCATTGGGGCCAGCGATCTGGAACCCGGTGCGACGATCAGAGATGTTTTCAACAGTCACGCCGTCCTGTTCGTGTTGTTCAAACCAACGTGTGTGGAAATCTTGCGCGCCATAAGATGCGGTCAATTGGAAGTGATCTTCCGCAAGGCAAGACATGGTGAAATCGCCGATCAAACGCCCTGAATGTGCAAGCATTGGGGTCAGGGACAGGCGCCCAATTTTCGGCACACGACCGGCCATGATTTTGTTCAGCCAAGCGCGGGCATTGGGACCCTTCACATCATATTTACCAAAGTTCTGAACCTCATTGATTCCAACGGCTTCACGAACGGCCTTCACCTCACGCGCTGTGGCGTCAAAGGCGTTGGAACGGCGGAAAGACGGGGTTTCGTAGCGGGGTTCATCGCCTTCGGCGAAGTAATTTGCAACCTCAAGACCATTTTGCTGTCCAAACACCGCGCCCAGTTCCTTTTGGATGTCATACATGGGCGTTGTATTCATTGGACGCGCAGCGGGAAGTTCCTCATTCGGATATACCACGGAGAACCGGTTTTGGTAGTTTTCAATCACCTTTGGCAGGGTGTATCCCGGGGTGATCCATTTGCCAAAACGTGCCACATCCATCGCAAAGACATCGCGTTCAGGTTCGCCTTCGATCATCCATTGCGCCAAGGTCAGGCCAACGCCGCCACCTTGGCTGAAACCAGCCATGACGCCACAAGCAGACCAATAGTTTTTCTTACCCGGAACAGGCCCAACCAAAGGGTTGCCATCCGGTGCAAAGGTGAACGGCCCATGGATCACGGATTTAACGCCAACCTCGGCAAGGGCCGGGAAACGTTTGTAAGCGAACTCAATAGAATCCTCAATCTTATCAAAGTCATCCGGCAAAAGTTCATGGCCAAATTTCCACGGTGTTCCATCAACGGCCCAGGGGCGGCAGGGTTGTTCATAAAAGCCAATACACAGCCCACGACCTTCTTGCCGCAGATAGCTTTCGCCGGCCGGATCCATCACATGCGGATGTTCTTTATCCGCCTCATAGATCAGGGGGATGTCATCGGTGACGATGTATTGGTGCTCCATCGGGTGTAGCGGCAGGTAAACACCAGCCATTTCGCCAACTTCACGCGCCCAAAGACCGCCCGCGTTAACGATATGTTCCGCAATCACGGTGCCTTTGTCGGTCACAACCTCCCAGGTGCCATCGGGCAGTTGGTTGGTTTCTTTTACCATGCAATGTGTTTCAATTTCCGCGCCGCCCATTTTGGCCGCGCGCGCATAGGCGTGCGTCGTGCCGGAAGGGTCAAGGTGCCCATCAAGCGGATCATAAAGACCGCCCAAGATGCCGTCCACATTGGTCGCAGGCGCGATTTTGGCGATTTCTTCGGGGGACAGAATTTCTGTATCAAGGCCCATATGGCGATGCTTGGCACGTTCTGCCTTCAGCATATCCATGCGTTCCTGCGTATCTGCAATTGTCACGCCGCCCACATGGTGTAGGCCACAGGACATGCCTGTAATTTCTTCTAACTCTTTGTAAAGACGGATTGTATAGCCTTGCAAGGCAGCCATATTGGTGTCGCCATTGATGGTGTGGAAGCCACCCGCTGCGTGCCATGTTGAACCTGAAGTTAGTTCTGAGCGTTCCAGAAGCAACACATCAGACCAACCAAATTTCGTCAGGTGATACAGAACAGAGCAGCCGACAACGCCGCCGCCGATAACCACAACACGTGCATGGGTCTTCATGGAATTCCTCCTCAGATGTTTGAAACTTTTGGACAGATTGGCCCGGTTCAGAAAACGCGCATGTAAACCTGCGACAAATTAGGTCGCTTTTAGATAGTCTTCACGCCAACCAATCGACACGGGCTTGTGTCTTGTGAAAAAACAAAGACCTGCAACAATGCGATATGTTTAGATTCATCTCAGTCCATCTTCGCGCCACATGCCGCGATATCATTCGTAGTCCGCTTTTTCTGATTTCCTTTTGTGGACTTTTGGCAGGATCAGGCCCCGCTTTTGCTGCAAACGAAGCATTTCGTATCGTGAGTGATGGCAAAGCCCATTTCAGTTACCATCTGGCCGGACAGCGGACACGCGGATTTATCCCTATTGAATCCGCCGGTCTTCTGTTGGACTTGGATGCACCACAAGATGCTGAAATTATAGTGAACTTTAATGTCGCACGTGCGCGTGCTGGAAATGTACTGGCAACATCGGCCCTGCGTGAGGTAAAAGTTCTCAACATCAAGAGCTTTCCGAATGCACGCTTTGTAAGCCGTAGAATCATGCGCCTTAATGATGGCGCGCGTGTGACGGGTGATTTTACCTTGCGCGGAGAGACAAGAGAGATGGATCTGGATATTTCACTGTTGCGCGATGGTCGTGCCGATGCTGAGCCGTCCATTTTACGGGTGGTGGGGCAGTTTGACCGTCGTGAATATGGTGCAGATGGTTACCCGTGGCTTGTTGACCCGATGATCGAATTAGATTTTCAGCTGGAAATCATCCCTCTGCGTTAGATGGAAAACAATACGACATAAAATGTCGCAAACAGGCTTGGAATATCCGCTTTCCCCGAGGCACCCTATGCGCAACAAAACGGAGAATACCCATGCGCACAGAAGCCCAGGTTGTCGTCATCGGAGGCGGGCTGATCGGTTGCTCGATCCTTTATCATCTTGCAAAACTTGGATGGAAGGACTGCATCCTACTGGAACGCGATGAGCTAACGTCCGGGTCCACATGGCACGCGGCAGCGGGTATTCACGGGTTGCATGACAACAGTAATATCACACGAATTCAGCACTATACGATGAATCTGTATAAAGAACTGGAAGCTGAAACCGGGCAGGGCTGTGGTGTGTTTCAACCAGGTTCTTTGTACTTGGCCCAAACAGAAGCGCGTGAACATCAGCTGCGCCTACAGGAAGCCAAGGCCAAATATTACGGTATGAATTTCCATGAAGTATCCCGTGCAGAGGCTGAAAAACTGCACCCGCTGGTCAATTACGACGGCATCCGCTGTATCATGTATGAACCTGATGGCGGCAATGTTGACCCCTCGGGCGTGACGCAGGCCTATGCTGCCGGTGCCCGCGCAATGGGTGCACAGGTTGAACGGTTCTGCCCGGTTACCGCAACAGAACAACAGCCGGATGGCACATGGATTGTCCGTACCCCAAAGGGCGATATCAAGGCGGAATGGGTTGTGAACGCAGCGGGTCTTTGGGGCCGTGAAGTTGGTGCAATGGCGGGACTGAAACTGCCGCTGATCCCAACAGAACACCAGTATTTCGTGACCGAAGCGATTGCAGAAGTCAAAGCGCATGGCATGCGTTTGCCATCTGTTGCGGACCGTGACGGCGAATACTACCTGCGTCAGGAAGGCGATGGCCTACTGGTTGGTGCTTATGAAAAGAACATGAAGTTCTGGGCCGAAGATGGCACACCGCAGGGGTTTGGGCATGAATTGTTCGCTGACGATCTGGAACGGATCGAAGACAATATTATGCGTGCGATTGATCGTTTGTCTGTGGTCGGTGATGCGGGTATCAAACGTGTGATCAACGGCCCAATGATTTGGTCGCCGGATTCAAATGCGCTGTTTGGTACTGTGCCAGAACTGTCTAACTACTTCTGTTGTAACGGTATTATCCCTGGATTTTCACAATCCGGTGGATTAGGGCTTCTTGCCGCGCAATGGATCATTGAAGGTGAACCTCAATATGATATGTTCGCTTGGGATCTGGCGCGTTTTGGGGATTGGGCTGATGCGAAGTTCACCAAAGCCAAGGTGCAAGATCAATACGCCAACAGGTTCTCTATCCATTTCCCGAATGAGGAACGTTCTGCTGGTCGGCCAGCGCGTGTACGCCCAGCCTATGAAATGCAGAAAGACATGGGCGCGGTCTTTGGTCTGAACTGTGGCTGGGAACACCCGCTGTGGTTTGCCGATAAGCCTGGCGTGACTGATACCAATGGGTTTACCCGTCAGAACTGGTTTGAACCGGTCGCGAATGAAACCAAGATGCTACGCGATCATGTTGGTGTCATCGATATTTCCAACTTTGCCAATTACCGCATCACGGGGCCTGGCGCGCATGACTGGCTGGATGCTTTGCTGGCCAATACCATCCCAACGGAAATTGGGCGGTCTTGCCTTGCGCCACTGATTTCGGTGCGCGGCGGTATTGCGGGTGATTTCACGGTCACAATGCTGGGCGAGGGCGACTATATGATGGTCGGCTCTGGCATGGCGGAACGCTATCATCAGCGGTTCTTTAACGCGGTCCCATTGCCAGAAGGGACTGTGTTCAACAACGTCACGGACACCACCGCAGGGTTTAACATCGCAGGGCCAAAATCACGCGATCTGCTTGCGCGTATGACAAATGTGGATCTATCCCATGAAGCGTTCCGTTTCATGCGCTCACAACAAATCACAGTTGCGGGCGTGGATTGTCTTGCGATCCGTGTCAGCTTTACTGGTGACCTTGGTTGGGAATTGCACTGTGCTGAGGCGGATCAGGTCAAGCTGTATGACGCTTTGATCACTGAGGCGCGCGCAATGAAAGGTGGCCCGGTTGGCGGGCGTGCCTTGGGCGCCTTGCGGATCGAAAAAGGTTACGGGTCTTGGGGGCGCGAATACAGCCCGGAATATTTCCCACAAGAAGTTGGCCTGGAACGCTTGGTGAAACCTGCGAAAAACTTCCTGAACAAAGCCGCTTGGGAAACGATCAAGGACGAAGCGCCGCGTGAACATCTGGTTGGTTTCGAAATAGAGGTCACCAATGCAGACGCCAGCGGCGGTGAACCTGTGTTCATGCCGGATGGCACACCTGCTGGTCGGATCACATCTGGTGCATTTGGGGCATCCGTCGGTAAATCCTTGGCCCTTGGTTTTGTCAAAGCAGATACCGCAAAACCGGGTGACACTGTGGATGTTTTCATTCTAGGTGCACCCCACAAGGCACGCATTCTTGAGCAACCGGCCTTCGATCCCGAAGGCAAACGCCTACGCGGCTGATTTGATAAGGGCGGCAGTTGCAAAACCGCCGCCCTTTCATCTTGCCGGAAATACTCCGGGGGGGGGTGGGGGCTGGCCCCCACATAGCCGATATATCAGCCCAAATGGATCTTGAATTTTGAACGGATCTCTTGATCCAAGACCGGATCAAGGGCCGCACGGGACGGCTCTGCCAAGATCTCTTCTTTCTTCTTTGTCGCCGCTTTCACAAGGTTTGGCTTACCAACCTCAACCCATTCTTTCGGGGATAGACGTTCTGCTGTTTTCGGATAGACGTAATCGCTTTCCATCCGCGCCAGTGTTGCATCTGTTCCTAGGTAATGACCGGGTCCATCAAGGCAGACTTCGCGCATCTGATCCAGTGCCAGAGTCATATCATCCACTTCAATCCCACGTACACAACGCAGGGCATGACCGATAATATCGTCCCCCAAGATCAAGCTTTCATGGCAAAACCCAAGCAATGACGCATGCATGCCCGCTGATTCATAGACCATGTTCAAACCTGACAGCCCCCCCATGATGTTGGATGCCATAGCTTCCCAACCCGCTTGCATATCCGGCAGTTTTGCATCGGTCATGCCTGCTGGTGCTCCACCTGGCAGCCCGTAAAATTTGTGCATTTGTGCACAGGCTGCGGTCAGAAGCGCTTGTTCGCCCGAACCACCAGTCATTGCACCGGACCGCAGATCAAGGCCAAAGGGCCAGGTGCCAAAGATTGCTGGCGCGCCGGGTTTTACAGCGTTTACATAGACGATACCCGCCAGGCATTCTGCAACCGATTGCACTACAGCACCGGCAACGGTGGAAGGTGTCGTCGCACCTGCCATGCCCGCAGACAGCAGCAGGACAGGCATGCCACCTTCAATGACTTTCTCCATAACTTCGCAGCTTTCGGTTGCGAATTTCATCGGTGGAACCACAAAACAGTTGGAGTTGGACACGAAAGGACGCGCACGCCATTCTTCTTCGCCACCAGCAACCATATGCAGCATGTCCAAGCCGCCATCGACATAGCCTGGCTCTGTGAAAGATACTCCAACATGTTTGGTTGTGCCTGAAATCGTGGCGTAGATGGAATTCATATCCATCTCATAGTTGTCAGAAATATCACGGCAGACCATAGGGCGCTGCAGGAAGTGGATATTGTCCAAACGATCGGCGATTTTTGCGGCATCATGCAGATCCTGCACGGTGGAGTCGCGATATTCTTCGGTTTCTACATCAACCAAGCTGACCGCAGCACCCGCAGTGCCATAATGTACACGGTGACCGTTTAGATGCATGTCGTGTTTAGGATCGCGACCGTATAGCGTAACGTCTTTACAGGCTTTCGAAAGGGCATCATCGACCACGGCACGTGGAATGCGAATGCGGTTATCATCGCCGAGGATACAGCCAACACGCACCATGTGGTCGACACCGGATTGCGGTGCATCTGCGAAACCGATGGTTTCAAGTGCTTCAATCGCAGCTTCGTGGATCATGTTGATTTGTTTGTCGGAAAGAACCTTCAGGGACGCGCTTTCCATGCCTGGGCGTACGGAACGCGCTTCCATGGCAACGGGGGCTTCACGAAGGGCTTTACGGGCGGCGCGACCACCGGAACGGCGGGAGGTTTTTGCAGTCATTTTTTTGTCTCGTTTGTAGCAGTAAAGGGAAGGGGGCGTTAGTTCGCGCCCGGTCGTCCGCGTGCTGCGCGGCCCCGTTCTGCTCCAATCGTGATCACGATCAGGGAAATTTTCCAGTCAAGACAATGGACCACGTCGGGCTCCGTTTGAATCAGTTCGTCTGTGAAAAATGCCCCCGTTTTTTCACTGTGGCCCGCGCAATTACGACACAATGTCGCTTTCAGGAAATTTTCGTCTCTTTTTGGGGAATGTCTGGAAAATACATGTGATCCTACCAGCTGCCCGAAGCTCCTCCTCCGCTAGACCGGCCCCCGCCGAAAGAAGAGGAGGACGAGGAAGAGGAGGAAGAGCTGGATGAGGAAGAGGATGACGAAGATGTAGAAGTAGAAGTAGAAGTTGTATGCGCCATTCGACGAACAGCGGCTCTGCGCTGCGCTTGGTAGCTGAGTGTCGCATATGTCCGGGTGGTTTTATAATCGCAAGCTGGGCAGTATTTTATCTCAACATCGCTTCCGCCCTTTGTTTCGCTGGGCGGTGTCAGAACTTCATTTGTGGTGACAACCCCAACCTTTCTGCATTCGGGGCAACGGATACGATTTCGCCTAGCCTGGCGGACCAAGGCTACGATGGATACGAATAATGCAATGATGGATGCCCCCAGAATCTTGAAAAATGTGAGGATTCTCTGACCTTTGTCACGCTGGTAGGCGGCCTTTGACCAGGGTGCGTTTCCTCTACTCAGCGGGAGCGCAATACGATCGATTACCGCACTTGTTCCATTTGCAATCCCGCGGCTGTAGTTGCCGGATTTAAAATGAGGAAGGAACTTAGTTTCGATCACTTCTTTGGCAGTAAGGTCGAAATCCGGCGCATAACCTGAACCAAGTTCAATACGCATTTGGCGTTCTGTCTGTGCCACAAGGATCAGGACCCCATTATTCTGCTCTGCATCACCTATTCCCCAGGCATTGAACACCCCTGTGGTAAAGGCTTCGAACCGGGCCCTTTCTTCAAATTCACGCCAGCTATGCAGGGTTAGAACAGTGACTTCGACGCCAGTATTTTCCTTTAGCTCTGAAAGACTCTGACGGATCTCGCTTTCATCCTCTGGTGTGATCAGATCCGCGTAGTCATTCACGTATATATCTGAGTAATCAGGTATGTCCTGAGCCAGAGTTTGCGCAGGGATTCCTGCGCAAAATAATACCGCTGAAAACAAAAGGGATCTTAAAATAGACACTGGTTAACTCCGACAACGTTCAATGCTGATGCTCAGAACATCAGATTTTCAACAGCGTCGCCAGAAATAGATTTGCCCAGAGCAGAAAAATCACCATTTTCCAGCATATCCACGCCGATATCGCGGATCATACGATGGGTGGCACGCGCCAGAGCCGAACCAAGAGAGATGCGCGCAGCACCAGCCTTGGCAAACTCACTTATGGTCAGTTTTGTGCAGGGGCCTGCCGCAAGAACATTCACAGGTCTGGTAACCGATGCACAGATCCGCGCAAGATCCTTCGGATTGGCCGGCGTCGGCGTATACAAACCATCTGCACCCGCGGCCTCAAAGGCCTGAAGGCGGCGAATGGCTTCCTCCACGTCGTATTTCCCAGTCAGAACGCCATCAGCACGGGCAACAAGGAAGAAATCTTTGTTCAGGCCCCGCGCGGCGTCTGATGCAGCACGGATACGTTCAACGGCAAGATCAAATGCATAAGCTGTGTCAGCCGGCAGGGCTGTGTCTTCAATACAAATCCCCGCAAGGCCAATTTCACCAGCCATGCGTACGGTTTCAGCGCAGGTATCGGGATCTTCGCCAAAACCATTTTCAAAGTCACCGGATACGGGCACATTCACTGCGGCAATCAGATCTTGAGCATGTGCAAGGGACTGGTCGCGGGTGATATGCCCCATGTCCCGCGTGCCAAGAGTAAAGGCAAGCGCGGCAGAACTTGTCGCAATCGCCTTTGCCCCCATGCCCTGCAACATCAAAGCTGAACCCACATCCCAAGCATTGGCCAGAATGAATGGGTTTCCTGGTTGGTGCAATGTACGAAAGATTGTGCCGTGGCCAGTGGTCATGTTGGTGCTCCTGCATATTTCTTTTCGATTTCAATCAGTTGTTCTTTTCGCCAGATCCCACCACCATACCCGGTCAGATTGCCATCTGCACCAATCACCCGGTGGCAAGGAATTACAATCGCAATGGAATTTGCACCATTGGCGCGGGCAACGGCACGGGTGGCTTCGGGGCGTTGCAAATCTGCTGCCAGAGAAGAATAACTGCGGATCTCGCCTGCAGGGATTGCACGCAGCGCCTGCCAGACGTCTTTTTGAAAAGCTGTGCCATGCGGGGCAAGCGGGGTTGTGAATGTCGCAGATATACCATTGAAATAGGCATTCAGTTCATCTTTGATCTGACGGATCGGCGCGGGCGTACCAAACCCGATGCCACCAGGGCAATCTTTCATCAGGCGTTTTAATTCTGTCGGCAGGGCTTTGCGATCAGCGAACTCAAGCAGGTGCAGATGTCGGTTGTCGGCAATTGCGATCATGGGGCCAAGATCGGTTTGAAACCAATCTGCCTGTAGCAACGCATTCTTGCTGAATTCACCCGGGGCGGTTCCGATCAGTTTTGCGAAAGCTGCGCGAAAGGCGGATGGTGAATCAAACCCGGCTTCAAGCTGAGCATCAATTACCCGATGGCCTTCTGATAAAGTGGTAAAACCAGCAGCCAGACGGCGCTGGCGCGCCATTTCCAGAAAGGTCATGCCAAAGATCCGTTTGAAATTGCGTCGTACGGTAGAGGGATCATATCCCATCTGCACAATATCGTTTTCATACCAGCGTCTTGTTGGATCTTTCTCAAGTGCTTTCACTAGATCCGATATCATGGGATCATCCGATAGAACACCCAGGGGGTGACAGCGTTTGCAGGGGCGAAAGCCCGCTTCGATACATTCCGTGACCGAAGGCTTAAACGCACAGTTTTCAGGTTTCGGGTCACGGGCTGGACAACTGAGGCGACAGAAAATTCCGGTGGTGGCAACGCAGACCCAAGCCCGGCCATCCCAGGCTGGGTCGCGTTTTGTCAGGGCTCGATAAAGCACCTTATGATCAGGCAATTGAAACAACATATCGCCTTTCTAATGGCTTCCGGCGCGCGATGACGCCGGAAATCGGGCAGGGATGTTATTTATCCGCTGCAAATTTAATCAGACGTGCAAATGCGTCTTCGAACTGATCATCCGGGATAGTCATCGCCACGCGGATATGGCCGGCAGAAGCCGCACCAAAGCTTTCGCCCGGCATCACCGCGATCATTTCCTGATCCAGCAGGCCTTCTGCGAAGTCCTCGCCCGACAGACCCGTCGCACGGATATCCAGCATCAGATACATCGCACCGCCCGCAGGGATCAGCTTAACCGAGTTTTGCCCCTCCAGCAGAGATTTTGCAATTTCGCGACGACGACGGAAGGGATCTGCGATTTTTTCTTCAAAAGCCGTACCCTGTTCCAGCGCGAATTTGGCAGCGTCCTGAATGAACCCAGCCACACCGTAAGTCGTGTGCGTGGCAAGCGTGATCAGATTGGCAACCACAGCTTCTGGGCCGCAAATCCAACCAATACGTGAACCTGTCATAGCGTGAGATTTTGACATAGAACCAATGACTAATGTGCGTTCCTTCATGTCAAGTAAGGCGCGAGGTGAGATGTGTTCACCTTCCCAAATTTGCGTGTCATAGACTTCATCAGAGATCAGCCAAAGGTCGTGTTTCTTCGCGAAATCCGCAAGCCCTTCAAGGGTTTCACGAGAATAAACAACGCCTGTTGGATTATTGGGGCTGTTGATCATCAGGGATTTAACACCTGGTGTGATCGCAGCTTCTAGATCCGCGATATCAGGCTGGAAATCATTGCGTGACCGCGCCTGAACAGGCAAAGGCACAGCGCCAACACCACGGATCGTACCAGGATAGGTCGCGTAATAGGGGTCAATATACATGGCCGTGTCACCGTGATCGCAAACCGCTGCGTGGCTTGCAAATAGGGCGCTTTGGCCGCCAGGGGTGATCATGATGTTGGCGGGTGTTGTGGGCACACCTGTGCGTTCCTCAATCCGCTTTGCCACGGTTTCCCGCAGCGCATCGGTACCGGGAACCATAGCGTATCCCGTATGACCACCCGATGCTGCCGCATGCATCTTATCAAGGATGATCTGTTCCGTGCGATCGTCGTGTTCGCCAATGGTCAACTCCAGCACAGGCTTGCCAGCTGCTTTCATGCGGCGCGCCTTGATGAAAATGCCCCAGCCGTCGTCTCCGTCGCCGGTCAGTCCGGTGATGCGCTTTGAAAGATCCATATTTATCCCCGAAGTAAGTCGTTTTCGCGAGGCCACCATGGCAGGCCTGATTTGTCAAATAGGGATTAGAGGGGCAGCATATCAAAGTCTGTGATGAAAGCGTCATGAAAGCGCGAATTCGCACTGGACATATGGATTGGCAACGTTATGGTCACCGCTATGAACAAGAACATTTGCATTATCACCTGCATTATCCGCTGACATTGTCACGCGGGCGTTCTTTGTCGTTTTCATCTTGAAATGAAGTTGATATGCCCGCCGCAAGGCCGGTGGTTCCTGTGGACCCGTGCATTCGTATTTCGCTGTGAGGACCTATGACTGAGATTAAGCTGCATAACACAAAGACCCGTAAAAAAGAGGTCTTTACGCCGATTGATGCCAAAAACGTGCGGATGTATCTCTGTGGTCCGACGGTTTATGACCGCGCCCACCTTGGCAATGCGCGCCCGGTGGTGATGTTTGATGTGCTGAACCGTCTGCTGCGGCATGTGTACGGCGCGGATCACGTGACCTATGTGCGTAATTTCACCGATGTGGATGATAAGATCAACGCGACCGCCATGGCCCGCAAAGAAGCGGGTGCAGAAGGCACGTTGGAAGAATTGGTACGCGAACGAAGTGATGAAACCATCGCTTGGTATCTGGAAGATATGAAAGCGCTTGGCACAGATGAACCGGATCACATGCCACGTGCGACGGAATATATCACGCAAATGGTTGCAATGATTGAGGATTTGATCAGCAAAGGCCATGCTTATGAGGCGGAAGGCCATGTGTTGTTCGCGGTCGAAAGCTACAAGGAATACGGTGCGCTGTCGGGACGGTCTGTAGACGACATGATCGCGGGCGCGCGCGTAGAAGTCGCGCCTTATAAGCGCAATCCGATGGATTTTGTCCTGTGGAAGCCGTCAACCGATGATCTTCCTGGCTGGGAAAGCCTCTGGAGCCGTGGTCGCCCGGGCTGGCATATTGAATGTTCCGCCATGGCGGATGAATTGCTGGGTGCAAGCTTTGATATCCACGGCGGCGGCAATGATTTGCAATTCCCGCACCACGAAAACGAGATCGCCCAAAGCTGCTGCGCCAATCCGGATGCGGGCTTTGCGAATGTTTGGCTGCACAATGAGATGTTGCAGGTCGAAGGCAAGAAGATGTCTAAGAGCTTGGGTAATTTCTTCACGGTGCGTGATTTGCTAGACAAGGGGGTAACTGGTCATGTTATCCGTTTTGTATTCTTGCAAACACATTACCGTAAGCCAATGGACTGGACCGAAGAGAAGGCGGCACAGGCCTTGGTCGAGCTGGACAAGTGGCACAAGTTTATAGGGGAGACTGAAGCTGGTGATGTTTCTGAAAAGGTCATCGAAGCCGTTGCAAACGATCTAAATACCGCTGGAGCGATTGCAGAGTTAAGAAAACTTTATACCGAAGGCAATGCTGCAGGCTTGCTTGCTGGTTTGAACTTCCTTGGTCAGAAAACGCTGGATGCTGATGTGATCAATCAGGTCTTGATGAGCGAGCGTGAAACACTCGATGAACTGGCTCAGAAGTTACACGAAATCCGCAATGCGGCGATGGTGTCTAAAGATTTTGCGCCAGTTGACGCGCTGAAGGCCGCTCTCACCGAGGCAGGCGTTCAGATTAAGATGAGTAAAGAAGGGGTGGAGTTGGAACCAGGATCTGGTTTTGACGCTGCAAAATGCGAAATTCTGATTTGACTATGCACAATTAGCCATTCTCGCCCGGCTTGCCCGGGCAGCGCCCGACCCTCCCCACGGGAGGGCGCTTCGCACCCACCCAGGGCCGGGCGATGCCCTAATAATATTGAGAAGAGCCAATGACAAAAGAAAAGCTATTCCTCTACGACACGACTTTGCGCGATGGGCAGCAGACGCAGGGGGTTCAGTTCTCGACCGCTGAGAAACTGCAGATCGCGGCCGCGCTAGATGATCTTGGGATTGATCACATTGAAGGCGGCTGGCCCGGTGCGAACCCAACCGACAGCGAATTCTTTGAGGCCGCACCGAAATATAACGCCACGTTTACGGCCTTTGGCATGACCAAACGGGCAGGGCGTTCGGCTGAAAACGACGATATTCTTGCCGCCGTTATGAACGCCGGAACGCCTGCGGTGTGTCTGGTGGGCAAGGCCTCTGCGTTTCACGTCACCGACGCGCTTGGCATCAGCAAAGACGAAAACACCGAAAACGTGGCGGCCTCTATCGCGCATATCGTGAAAAACGGGCGCGAGGCCCTGTTTGACGCAGAACATTTCTTTGACGGCTATAAATTTGACGCGGATTATGCGCTGGAAAGCGTGCTGGCCGCCTATGGCGCCGGTGCCCGTTGGATCGTCTTATGTGACACAAACGGCGGCACGTTGCCCTCTGAGATATACGCAATTGTGAAAGCGGTGATTGCAGCTGGCGTGCCCGGAGATCATCTGGCAATTCACACCCATAACGACACGGAAAACGCGGTTGCCGGCAGTTTGGCGGCGATTGATGCAGGTGCGCGTCAGGTGCAGGGCACGCTGAATGGTCTGGGCGAACGTTGCGGCAATGCGAACCTCACGACCATCATTCCGACGTTGTTGTTAAAGCCGGAATATGCGGAAAAATTTGAACTGGGCATCAGTCTCGAAAGCCTGAAAAGCCTGACCCATCTGTCGCGCGCCTTGGATGAAATTCTGAACCGTGTGCCTGCGAAACAGGCGGCTTATGTGGGGGCCTCGGCCTTTGCGCATAAATCCGGTCTGCACGCCAGCGCGATTCTGAAAAACCCCATGACCTATGAACATGTGGATCCGGAAAGCGTTGGAAACACACGCATTATTCCCATGTCGAACCAGGCCGGTCAAAGCAATCTGATCAAACGTCTGGGCGATGCTGGTTATGCCGTTGAAAAAGGTGACCCGGCGCTTGGGCGCATTTTGGATCGCATCAAAGCGCGCGAAACCGCAGGCTATTCTTACGACACCGCGCAAGCCAGCTTTGAGCTGATGGCGCTGGATGAACTTGGCAAACTGCCCAAATTCTTTGATGTGGAACGTTATAAGGTGACGGTGGAGCGGCGCAAAAATATGCGCGGTGAAATGGTCACCGTATCTGAGGCCGTCGTGGTCGTGCAAATCGGTGCCGATCGCATGTTGTCGGTCTCCGAAAGCGTTGATGAAAACGGCAATGATCGCGGGCCGATAAACGCGCTGTCCAACGCATTGGCCAAGGATCTTGGCCCGTATCAAGATAGCATTGACGACATGCGTTTGGTCGATTTCAAGGTGCGCATCACTGATGGCGGCACCGAAGCTGTGACCCGCGTGATCATCGACAGCGAAGATAGCCTGGGCAACCGTTGGTCCACCGTCGGGGTCAGTCCGAACATAGTTGACGCCAGCTTCGAGGCGCTGCTTGAAGCGATCACATGGAAACTGGTGCATGACAAGGTGCGCGCGGCGTGAGCCCGCTGTCAGACGATATTAGCGCCTGTGCGGAGCTTGTGCAAAAATCGGATCCTGATCGATTTCTAGCAGTGATGAGCATCGCGCCAGAACAACGTGCGCCGCTTTTTGTACTTTATGCTTTCAATCTTGAAATCGCCCGTGCGGCCTGGGCCAGCCAGGAACCTATGGTCGGCCAAATGCGTCTGCAATTCTGGCGCGATGTTGTGGAAAGCGCTGCGGGTGACGCAGCCGCACGCGCCCACGACGTTGCCCGCCCCCTAACACAGCTGATCCGGGAAAAGAAACTGGATACAGAAGCGCTTGATCAGATGATTACGGCACGTTGGTGGGATCTCAACAAAGATGGTTTCGACAGCGAAGACGCATTTCAACAACACCTTCAGGCCACATATGGAAACCTTCTATGGTTGACAGCGCAAGCTCTGGGTGCGGGTGTTGATACCAAAGAGCTATTGATAAATCTTGGCGCAGCTTATGGTCTTGCCAGCTGGTTTCAGGCGGTGCCGGAACTTGAGAAACACAATCGTCAGCCGTTGTATGATGGGCGCCCGACGGCCATTGTGGAACTGGCTCAAACGGCCCTCACGGATTTGAAAACGGCAAAACCACCGCGCGCTCCTTGGGTAATGGCCCTGCGCACGGCCTGGCAGGCGGAACCGCTTCTGAAACTTGCGGGTAAAGAACCAAAGCGTGTAGCCGACGGCACGCTCGCTCTGTCCGAGTTCCACAAAAAAAGTCGCCTGTTTCTGAAAACAATGACAGGTCGCGCGTAACCTTTTTCATCTTTCTGAAAATACTCTGGGGGATCCAAAGGGGGCTAGCCCCCTTTGCCTGCTTAAACAGATACGTCCTCAGGATCGCGCAAGGCCAACCACAACAAGGCACCGCCCGCCAGCATTAGGAAAGGCGCCATTGCCAGGTTCACTGCCTGCCAACCTGCTTGGGCACCCCCACCAGAACAATTCATAAGACCACCAGATGCCAGTGACGCCATGGTGACACAGCCAAAAACGATCATATCGTTCAGGCCCTGCACACGTCCACGTTCCGCATCATCATACGCACCGGCAAGCATTGTGGTGGCGCCGATAAAGCCGAAGTTCCAGCCAATACCCAGCAAGACCAGCGCGATAAAGAAATTGGCAAGCGTCACACCGGACAAGGCAACAACGCCTGCGCCCAGCAAGATCACAAGGCCTGTGGCGACAATATTGCGTGTTCCAAAGCGGGCGATCAGATGGCCGGTGAAGAAGCTTGGCACATACATGGCCAGCACGTGTGCAGACACGATGTCCGCCTCTTCGCCGTTCACGAAACCGCAACCAACAACCGCCAGCGGTGTTGACGTCATCACAAGGTTCATCAAAGCGTAGGACACCATGGCGCAGATGATTGCGACAGCGATCACAGGGTCTTTCAACAATTCGCGTTTGCTGCGGCCCTTTGGGGCGTCTGCGGCAGGGGGAACGGGTTTGGGGATGCTAAGGAAGAAGAACAAAAGCGACCCGATCGCGTTTACCGCAATCACCCCCATATATGTGCCAGCGAACAAAACCGGCATGGCTTCCTTTGTGACTTTGACCAATTGTGGCCCAATGATTGCAGCCAATAGCCCACCTGCCATAACCCAAGAAATCGCTTTCGGGCGGAACTCAGCTGTCGCGGTATCGGCCGCAGCAAAGCGATAGAACCCGTGCGCAGACATATAGACGCCGGTAAAAAGTGAACCGAGACAGAAAATCAGGAAACTGCTTTCGTATAGCCCCCAGAGACTGATCGCGCCGCCAACACCGCCAAAGACAGCCCCGGTGAAAAATCCTGCTGCGCGCCCGCATTTCTGCATGAATGCGCTCATCGGTTGGGCAGCTAGCATTGATCCAAGAACGATCAATGTAATAGGGAGGGTCGCAAAGCAGGGGTTTGAAGCAAGCTGCTGTCCAGCAAGACCACCGACGGTAAAGATCATCGGCATTTGCGCCCCCAGGAAGGCTTGGGCGGCAATCAGGATGAAAACATTGCGTTTCACCTGCGGATCAATCGGGGCGGGGGCAGCGGATGCAGTATTCATGACGCAAGCCGTAGCCCGGATTGAAAGGAAGGAAAAGCGCAATTTATATGTACACCAGTGAAATCTTGTAATGAAGAATCTGAGACGTCTTCTATGATCGCGTTGGATTAAGTGTCCGGGGGATGGAATGACTGAAAAAATACGCAAAATAGGGTCAGATCAATGCGTGTCTGAAGGGGCGCAATGGTTGGCTGATATCGTGCCCGAATTTGCAACGGTTTTGCCGGACCTTGTTCCATTGCCTTTGCGTTTGCGCGCAGATGGATTTCCGGCGCTTGTCGATGCAATCATTGGCCAACAGATTTCCATATCAGCGGCCAGCGCTATTGCCCAACGTATGAAGGATGCAAATCTTACAGGCCCTGATCAAATCCTTGCGGCCAGTGATGAAGAATTGCGCGCAGCCGGGCAGTCTGTGCAAAAAATAAAATACCTACGCGCCCTGGCCAAGGCCGATCTGGATTATACATCTTTTCATGACATGACGTCGGTAGAGGTGATCAAAACCCTGACGGCTTTGCCGGGGATCGGTCCTTGGACTGCAGAAATATATACTATGTTTTCACTTGGGCATGCGGATGTGTTTCCTGCCGGGGATCTGGCACTTCAGGAGGCCGCAAAGGTTTTGTTTGATTTACCAGAACGTCCCAAGCCCACGGAAATGCGGGACATGGCGCAGGCTTGGTCCCCCTGGAGATCAGTTGCAGCGCGCCTTCTTTGGGCCTACTACCGAGATATTAAAAAACGTGATGGCATCAGATAAGGGCAGCGATATGCGGGAACTTGAATTCAAAAAGCGTGAGGCACACAGCGGTACCACGAAATCAGTTGTGATTTTTTTGCACGGATATGGTGCGGATGGCGCTGACCTTCTTGGGCTTGCAGATCCGCTGGGCCCGCATATGCCAGACACGACCTTCTATGCGCCTGACGCACCGGAACAGCCTGCGGGCATGCCTATGGGGCGTCAATGGTTTTCCATTCCATGGATCGATGGTTCCAGCGAAGAAGAGAGTGCCGCTGGCCTTGAACGCGCGGCAGACGATTTGAATGCCTTCATTGATATTGTCCTGCAGGCCGAAGAAATTACCCCGTCAGAACTGGTTCTGCTTGGGTTTTCTCAGGGCACAATGATGGCCCTGCATGTCGCGCCGCGTCGTGAATACAAAATGGCAGGTGTTGTCGGTTTTTCCGGGCGTCTGCTGGCTCCGGAACGGCTTGAGGCTGATTTCATTACCCGACCACCGGTTCTGCTGATCCACGGTGATCAAGATGACGTTGTGCCACCACAATCCATGGGAGAAGCGGGGGATGCGCTGCAAAATGCTGGTTTTGATGTATACGCCCACGTGATGGAAGGCACAGCACACGGGATTTCACAGGATGGGCTTTCTGTTGCCCTGACCTTCATGCGTGAAATGCTGGGGTATACCGACGCCGGGTAAATGTCACAAATCTGAAACTTCCGGATGGTATATTAAAACCCAGAGATACCATATAACGGGGTTGTCAGATACCTTACACCATATATAGTTGATCTGAGACGGGGCGGTGAACCCGCCCCAAAACCATCCGGTTTGGGGTCATTTGCAGCGGGTCCCGACCGGCAGACGGGCGGTGATACGAATGGACTGCGGGATAAGTGACAATAATGCAGGAAATGTGCAGGGCCTCAGAACGTTGGTTCTGAATGCGAATATGCAACCCCTGAGCTGGGCACCACTGTCGGTGTGGAGCTGGCAGACCGCCTTTGTTGCAGTGCATCAGGAACGCGTCATTCAGGTTAAAACCTATGATGACATCGAAGTTCATTCCGCCAATCAAAGCTTTGATGTTCCGGCTGTTGTTGCCCTTAAAAGTTACCATCAGCGCAAAAAGGCAGGATTTACACGATATAATCTGTTTTTACGGGATGAATTCCGTTGTCAGTATTGTGGGGAACGCTTTGCGGCAAAAGACCTGACATTTGATCACGTGGTTCCGCGCAGCAAAGGTGGCGGGTCAAACTGGCATAATATTGTGGCCTGTTGTTCCAGAGACAACCTTCGTAAAGCCAATAGAACACCCAAACAGGCGGGGATGAAGTTACTGCGTGAACCCTTTGAACCCAATGGGTTTCAACTGGATTCTGCTGCGCGCAGACAGCCACTTGCCAAGTCTGTGTTGCATAACAGCTGGATGGATTTTCTGTATTGGGACGCCGAATTGGAAAGCTAAGCTGAACAGCTTGCCCCGCCAAGTACACAGAACTTGGCGCAATGCGGATGGTTCAGGGATACATCCTGTTCCGCATCTTTCAGAGTTTCCCCAAGATCAAATCCCTCTGCATAGGGCAACAACGTGCAGGCGATTACTGACGGGGCCTGACCACGGCGTTTCACCACCATGCGAGAGTTTGAACACATGACGTCTGACGGGGATTTATTGAGAATCCCCCAGCAATCCACAGTAATTTCTGGTACATCTAATGTATCATCCATTTCTGGAAAAAGAACTGTTTTTCCAGGATTATACGGGTCAATGTTAAAGCATTCTTTTTTATATAATGCGGCATATCCCGCGCGGGCAGACGCATCATCTTCATTCCAAAGCTGACGTCCGGCGGCTGCAAGTTGCGCGCCAATGGAAGACAGCCAGCGCATGCCTTCAAGAGTTTTTTCAAAACTGCCCACGCCACGCATTTTATCATGATTTTCTGCGGCCCAGTGATCAAGGGATACACGGAATGTCAGCTTTTCGCCAAACTCCTGAACCAAAGATTCAATTCCAGATTTCACAGATTTCCGCATCATCGGACGCATGGCATTGGTCAGAACTAAGACTTCATAGCCCCGTTCCAGGGCCGCGCGGCACATGCTATTGAATTCAGGGTTCATATAGGGTTCGCCACCGGTAAAGGCAATTTCGCGCACACCCCAGTTGCGTGTTTCCAGCTGATCAAGATAATCCGTAACTTCGGCTTCACTCAGGTAGACAAGCGCGTCATTTGTCGGAGAACTCAGAATGTAACAATTCACACATTCGATATTGCACAGCGTGCCGGTATTGAACCACAGGGTTTGAGGGTTCTTCAGGGGCACAGTTGCACGTGTTTCACCCTTGGCGGTGTGCAGAGGATCCTGAAATTTGCCTGAAACTTCTAGCGTGATTGCTTGATCGTCCATATTACTTTTCGCCCCGGGAATTGTGCTTTTCTATTGATACCCTGGCATTTCACGGCCGAAAAGATGTTCCTGTGTCCATGACGCCATTGTGATGCCGGCTCAACCTGCTAAAGTCGCGGCAAAGCATGCGAATGCTGGCGGAAACTGTTACAACGTTTGCGCCAATATATTTGGTATGCGCAAATTGTAGCAGGGGATTTTTACCCCTGATTTCTGGAATATAGAGGTCAGAATGGTTTCACGCGTCATACCGGTAGAGGTTTTTGATCTGGTGATTTTCGGTGGTACAGGTGATCTGGCCCGACGCAAGATTCTACCTGGTCTGTATCGTCGCTTCCTTGCTGGTCAATTGCCTGAAGGTGCACGCATCATTGGGGCAGCGCGGGCGGATTTCGATGACGCGGGATATCGTCAATTTGTGAACGACGCGATCTGCGAATTTGTCAAAAGTTCGCGACATGACAAAGCCCATATTGATGAATTTCTAAGCCGTATCAAATATTTACCTGTAGATGCCTTGGGAGATGCGGGATGGCAGGGGCTTGCATCACTGATGCGACCAAATGTAATCCGCGCTTTCTATTTTTCCGTTGCACCAAGGCTGTTTGGCCCCTTGGCAGAACGTTTACATGATCACGGCATTGCGGATGCTGAAAGCCGGATCGTTGTGGAAAAACCATTTGGCCGTGACCTGAAATCAGCAAAGGCGCTGAACGCAGTTCTGGCCGAAAGTTTTGACGAACATCAGATCTATCGTATCGACCATTATCTTGGCAAAGAGACCGTTCAGAACCTGATGGCCGTTCGGTTTGGCAATATGCTGTTTGAACCACTTTGGAACAGCCAATACGTTGATCACATTCAGATTACTGTTGCCGAAAGCGTCGGGGTTGGCGGCCGCGGCAGTTATTACGACAAATCCGGTGCGATCCGCGATATGGTGCAGAACCACCTGATGCAATTGCTATGCCTGATCGCGATGGAACCCCCCAGTGAATTTGAACCGGATGCTGTGCGCGATGAAAAGCTGAAAGTTATCCGTGCCTTAGACGCACCCGATCAACAGGATATCGTACGTGGGCAGTACCGTTCTGGGGAAGACACACCGTCATATCGTGATGATGCGGAAAACGATGAAAGCACAACAGAAAGCTTTATTGCGATGAAGCTTGGGATTTCGAATTGGCGTTGGAAGGGGACCCCGATTTATCTGCGGACCGGCAAACGCCTGCGTGAACGGACCAGTGAAATCGCCGTTGTGTTCAAAGATCCACCACATTCCATTTTTGGCGAACAAGAGGGGCGTCGGGGCAATGTGTTGGTCATCCGTCTGCAGCCGAATGAAGGTATGAACCTGCGCGTTACGATCAAAGAACCGGGACCTGGCGGGATGCGCCTGATAGAAGTCCCGCTAGACATGAGTTTCGCAGAGGCCCTGGCCGATGGTGACGATATTCCTGATGCATATGAACGCCTTATCATGGATGTGATGCGAGGAAATCAAACCTTGTTCATGCGCGGGGATGAAGTCGAAGCTGCCTGGGCATGGACCGATCCAATCATTCAGGCCTGGGAAGATGCACGGAAAAAACCTGTAGAATATGACCCGGGCGGATCCGGCCCGGATGACAGCCTAATGTTACTGCACCGCGATGGGCGCCGCTGGAGAGAGATTAAAGCATGAAGATAATCAAATACGCAGACGCCGAAATGATGATGATCGAAGTGGCGCAGGAAATTGCTTCGGATTTGGAAACGGCGCTTGAAGCCAATGGCAAAGCGTCATTTGCGGTCCCCGGTGGCACCACGCCTGCGCCTTTGTTTGATGTGCTCTGTGCAGCAGATATTGACTGGGAAAATGTCACGATTGTTCAGACTGACGAACGCTGGGTACCGGACAGTTCGCCCCGTTCCAATGCAAAGCTGATCCGCGAACATCTTCTGGCAGATCGGGCAGCAAAAGCCAAATTTGTATCGCTTTATAATCATTGTGAAACGCCTTCAGACGAAATCGAAGACACCCGTGCAAAAGTTGCGGATCTGATGCCGCTGTCCGTTGTTCTTCTGGGCGTTGGGGCTGATATGCATACGGCAAGCCTGTTTCCTGGCGGGGATAACCTTGCTCTGGCAATCGATCCTGCCGCCCCCCTTGTGATGCCAATGCAGGTTGCCAATCAGGCAGAACCACGCATTACATTGACGGAACCAGCCCTGAATTCGGCGATGCACAAACATATTGTGGTGACCGGTGATGATAAACTGAACGCTTTAAAGCAGGCACAAGGTCTGTCCGCGATGAAGGCACCGGTCACCCGGATTTGGGGTGGTGCACGTATTCACTGGGCCCGTGACTAATTTAAAAAAAACGAGATAACCACATGTGGAATAAACTTAAATCCGAAGCAAACGCTGCGGAAAACATTCGTATTTCCGATTTGTTTTCTGAGACCGCGCGGGCAAACAAATTCTCTGTATCTGCGCTTGGTATGCTGTTTGACTATTCAAAAACGACCTTAAGGGAATCCAGTCTTTCCTGCCTGACCGACATGCTGGCCACCTGTGGTTTTCAGTCCAGACGTGAAGCTATGTTTTCAGGTGTTCATATAAACGAAACCGAAGACCGCGCCGTTTTGCATACAGCCTTGCGGGCAAATGCAGCGGACAAAATCACCGAAGATGGCGAAAATGTTGTGCCTGCTGTTCATAAAACTCTGTCTCGTATGCAGGCGTTTTCCAACAGTCTGCGTAACGGCAGCTTTCAGGGGCAGGGCGGAGCGATCACTGATGTGGTGAACATTGGGATCGGTGGATCCGACCTAGGCCCTGCGATGGCCTGTATTGCGCTGAAACCCTACCATGACGGCCCCCGCACCCATTTTGTTTCCAATGTGGATGGGGCGCATATTCATGAGGTTTTGCAGGATCTTGATCCAGAAACAACACTGATCCTTGTGGCGTCCAAAACATTCACCACCATCGAAACCATGACCAACGCGCAAACTGCGCGGGACTGGATGGCGCGCGATGTGCGTGATCCCGGTGCGCAATTCGCGGCTTTGTCTAGCAACCTGGAAAAAACGGCGGAATGGGGCATTCCGGCGGAACGTGTCTTTGGGTTTGAAGACTGGGTCGGCGGGCGGTATTCGCTTTGGGGGCCGATTGGCCTGACAATCATGATCGCGATTGGCGCGGACCGGTTTGCTGAGTTTTTGACAGGCGCCCGCGAGATGGATGATCATTTCCGAACGGCGCCATTGCTGGAAAACATGCCTGTGATGCTGGCTTTGACCGGGATTTGGCACAATCAGGGCCTAGGCTATGGCACTCGGGCGGTCTTGCCCTATGACCAACGCCTACAGCGTTTGCCTGCATACCTTCAACAGCTTGAGATGGAGAGCAACGGCAAATCTGTTTGTATGGGTGGTTCTGATACGCCGGTGCATACCGGGCCAGTTGTCTGGGGGGAACCCGGCACCAATGGTCAACACGCATTCTATCAGCTTATTCATCAGGGCACACGGGTTATTCCCTGTGAATTCCTGTTGGCGGCGAAAGGGCATGAAGAGGATCTTGCGCATCAACATGAGTTGCTGGTCGCCAATTGTCTGGCTCAATCCGAGGCATTGATGTTGGGGCGATCCCTTGACGTTGCACGGTCACGGATGGCGGCAAAAGGGTTTGAAGGTGCCGAACTGGAACGCCAAGCACGCCACCGGGTTTTCCCCGGAAACCGTCCTTCGACAACCTTGCTTTACCCACAACTCACACCTTCGATGCTTGGCAAAATCATTGCACTTTATGAACATCGGGTGTTTGTGGAAGGTGTCCTGCTTGGCATCAATTCATACGATCAATGGGGCGTGGAGCTGGGCAAAGAATTGGCCGTTGCTTTGCAACCTATTGTGTCTGGGGCAGAAGACAGCACTGGCAAAGACGCATCCACCATAGGTCTGGTGGATTACATTAAGGTGAACAGGAATTAAGCAGAGGGCAGGGCGCCATCCAAGGTGATAAAACGTTGTTTCAGATCATCTGACAGCGGGCGCTTACCACTGCCGTCGGGTTCAAGGGACACAACAACGGCTTCGCCCGTGGCCCGTAACCCATCAGACCAAAGCGCGTATTCCATTGTGAAACTAGTGTTTCTGAACTCTTTTGTCCGGGCGGTGACCAGATAGTCTTCGCCCATATGCATTTCCCGCTTATAGTCAGCCGAAACATTTTTAACCACAAGGCGCGGATTATCGGATGTTGCTGAATAATCCGAAAGGCCCCATTCCTGCATATAGCGGACACGTATGTTTTCAAACCAGGAGAAATACACCACATTGTTCACGTGGTTCAGGCTGTCAAGTTCGTGAAAATGAACCCGATCAGCCATGCCATAAGGCCATTCGCCTTCGCATCCAAAACGGGACATTTCAACAGGTGAAAGCGGTGTATGATAACGGGTTTCCATAGGGCGCAGTTAGCCTGGGAAGACAACGATTTTCAAGGGGCAAGAAGGGGTGCCTAATCGAAATTGGCAACCCTTGATTTTCTAACTGGATATTAGGCAACATCACTAGCAGAACGTTCTGCGGTTGAAAGCTTGACATCTACACTGTTAAAATCGATTCCAGTCAATATAACCGTCGGTTCTTTGTCGATCAGAACAGTTGTCGTGTTCACGTCGGGATCATAAGAAAAATCAATCATAGGTTCTGCTGTACCTTTTGGTATGCTGAAAATGATGTTTTCACTGGCTTCGTAATCCTCAATCGTCACGGGGTTCCCTGGCGTAATCCAATCTCCCACAACGAATGTATCCATTCCTTGTTCACCTTTGGCGACATCATTCCCACCCAGAATAAAAGTGTCGTCGCCTTTGCCGCCATCCACTATATCTTTTTCTTGGTCCGCATTGTCCGGATCAAAAAGGCCTTCGACTTTTTCGTCCAACTGTTCATCAGTTGCATTCGGGTTGTTCAGCGCAAAGGAAATGGCGCCCTGAAGTACAGTGTCGTCAATACCACCAGAACTTATAAGTAAATCATCACCAGAATCTCCTTTCAGGTGATCTTCGCCAGTGCCACCGGCCAGCAAATCATCATCTGCTCCACCACGTAGGAAATCATCTCCGTCACCGCCAGACAGAATATCTTCGCCATCGCCTCCAAACAATCTATCATTGCCGCTGTTTCCAACAAGAAAATCATTTCCTGCCTTACCAAAGAGCTGGTCATCACCGGCTGCTCCTTTAAGGGAGTCAACGGATGCGTCTCCGACTTCCAGACGATCAGTAGCTTCCTGACCTTGAGGATCCGGTGTATTCCCGCCGTCGTTATTATCATCAGGATCACTGTCTTTGCTGCCTCCGTCGTCGAAAATCAACACACCACCAGCCAGCAAACCCAAAAACATCAACGCTACAGAACCCATCGGAAACCCCTAAAAGAAACAACAAAATTATTATGACATTGATCTGTATCATTGGTCAATGAAAGTAGGGTTTTTGCAGTCAAACATAAAGGGAAGTGGAGCGGGTGAAGGGAATCGAACCCTCGTATTCAGCTTGGGAAGCTGCTGCTCTACCATTGAGCTACACCCGCAACGTGGTCTGACTATCTTTGTAGGAAGATGCGGTCAAGAGGATACTAAATCAGCTTAGGCTCAATTAACGGGTCATTCCGCCAAGGGGAGACCCAGAATGTCATTCTGTCCTTGCGACTTTTGGTTTCTGCGATGTAGATCGGCTCTTTGTCACAATCCGGGCGGTTCGCTGACGTGAAACCTTATATCCGCGGCAATCCTCAGATCTGAATACAGCAGGCGATTATTCAGATCTGAGAAAGCTATCGTTACGACCAAGAGCGATGATTAACCCCGGCGACGTCTGCGACGTCCGCCTCCATCGCCACCGCCAGTGTTATAATTCACGTCCGGCAGTGTCACATGCGTACCAAGGATGGGGAACGGATCGGATGAATTCGGAATCGCGCTTGCATTTACGAAGTGGCTTTGGAAGCTTGGCTCAATAGCGGTTTCAATCTTTATGATATTGCGGACTATTTCCTCAATCTCGCCACGCGCAGCCACATTCAAAAGCGCGATGCGTGCGCCGGTGCCTGCGGCGTTGCCCGCGCTTGTGACCTTGTCGATCTCGCAATCCGGAATCATACCCAGAACCATCGCGTGTTTTGGGCTGATATGGGCGCCGAAAGCGCCGGCCAAAACAACACGATCAACCGTGTCGGTGCCGAATTTATCCATTAAAAGACGTGCGCCGGAATACAGCGCAGCCTTTGCCATCTGGATTGCACGGATGTCAGGGTTGGTGACCGTAATCAATGGGCCGCCATCTGCAGTGCCGTCCCAGATGGTATAGGAATTGGTGCGTCCGTCTGCAAAGCAGCGTGTGCTCCCGACCTGTTCAGCGGACCCGATGAGGCCTGAGGCATCCAGAATGCCTGCCATGCGCATTTCTGCGACCGCCTCAATAATACCAGATCCGCAGATACCGGTGATGCCAGAGGTTGCGACAGCCTCAGCAAACCCGGGTTCATCTGACCAGATTTCCGAGCCGATCACGCGAAAACGCGGTTCTTTGGTTTCAGAGTTAATCTCAACGCGTTCAATCGCGCCAGGGGCTGCACGTTGACCGGACGAAATCTGTGCGCCCTCAAAGGCGGGGCCAGTGGGGGAAGAACAGGCATAAACCTTTTCTTTATTGCCCAGTTGAATTTCCGCGTTGGTGCCCACATCCACGAGAAGAACAAGGTCTTCGGATTTGTCTGGTGCTTCCGACAATGTGACAGCGGCCGCGTCAGCACCGACGTGGCCCGCGATGGAAGGCAAGATATAGGCGCGCGCTGATGGGTGGATTGTAAGACCCAAGGTAGAGGCACGCACTGAGAGCGCTTCTGAGGTGCACAGGGCAAAGGGCGCCTGGCCCAACTCATAAGGATCGATTCCCAAGAAGAGATGGTGCATCACAGGGTTCATCACAAAGACCACATCCATGATCTGATCTGTGCCGATCTCGGCCTCAATCGCGATTTGGGTGAACAGGGCATTCATGCCTTCACGCACAGCGCGGGTCATTTCGGCGGCACCGCCTTCGTTCATCATGGAATAGCTGACGCGGCTCATCAGATCTTCGCCAAAGCGGATCTGCGGGTTCATAATGCCGGACGATGCGACGACTTCACCAGTTGTCAGATCACAAAGATGGGCGGCGATGGTGGTGGAACCAAGGTCAACAGCAAGGCCATAAAGCGGGGTTTCATGGTAGCCAGGCCAGACCTGAAGGATCGCAGGCTTTTGTGCGCCAGTACCTTCGGTGATACCTGTAGAAACAGCGCAGGTCACTTTCCAATCGCCTTTACGAAGGGTGGTTTGCAAGCTTTGAAGAACATGAAGGTCGGCATCAATGCCTTTGATATCAAAATGTTTTTCCAAAGCTTGCCGCAGACGTTCCAGATCGCCAGACGGCTCGTGCATGTCAGGTTGTTCGACCTCGACATAATAACGGCGTACTGCCGGATTAATCATAATGTCGCGGGCTTCGGCCCGTTTGCGCACGACCTGACGGTGCACCTGACTGCCTGCTGGCACATCGATGACAACGTCGGATTGAATGGTCGCCTGACATCCTAAGCGTCGGCCTTTGGTCAATCCGCGTTTATCGTCATAGCGTTGTTCAACTTTGTTCCATTCCGACAGAGCGGTTTCTGCAACCGTCACACCATGTTTTGGAAATTCACCAAAAGAGGGTTCAACCTGGCATTTTGAACATATCCCGCGTCCGCCGCAGACGGAATCAAGATCAACGCCCAACTGCCGGGCGGCAGTCAGTACCGGGGTTCCGGTGGGAAAGTGCCCGCGTTTGCCGGATGGGGTGAAAATCACGAGAGGGTCGGTGGAGTTCTCAGAAGTCATTGGCCTGCCTGTAAGTCGCGTCTTTGCGTCAGCATACAAGGCCTAGCGGGCTTAGACACCCTGCGCGCGGCATTATTCCTGTCGCAAACGGCGTTTGAAGCGGCTTTAGGCAGAATTTTTGCAGACGTATGAGGCCAGCAAGGATTTATCGTTGCGCAAGTGACGCTTTATCAATTGCTTTTGTTGACGGTTGCGCGGGATGGGGCGTGCGCTTGCTGGCATTTTGCCATCACTCAGTTCAGGAAAAAGATGGTAAATCTCGGAACGTGCCTCTTCGGGAACCGATTGCATGGCTTGAACCCCGGTGAAAAGGCTTTCGCTGGGGGTGCCTTCCGCCAGAATGACGCTGTGTTGATCAAAAAGAAGATGAATGTATTCAATCGCCTGCACAGTGGTATCAATGAATATTCCTGGAAGTTCAGTCAGCCGGATCGCCGCAATCAGCACATCATTTGTACCAAACATTCGTTTTGCGATCGGAGAACTGACCAGCATTCGGTGCTGGCGAGACACAAGCAGATCTCGCACAGGCAGACCGCCCCCCATGGCCCCCGCAGTGATACGGACAGGTCGCAATTGTGGGTGATCCCGCAGTTCCTGTCTGGACAGAAAACGATGACCAATCCATTTCAGTTCAAGGGCATCACCATTGGCCGAACGGATTAAATCGCCCGGCTTAAGCGTGGAAATGTCCTGGGGGCCAAACAAAGCTTCGATACGCGTACCAGCTGTAAAGCAAGGGATCTGGGGCAGGGTGGATGGATCAAGGCCGTTGGCGCCCTGATCCTTATTGGATGTTGAATACACAATCCCAGCGGCAGGGATCTGTGACATCGCAAAGATACGTAAGCCATTGTCCAGTTCAATCCGCCAGACCTCAATAACATCGCCATTGGTGCCGGTATAAGTTGCTGTCCATTCCACATAGCAGGCGTCCATAGAAACCAACGTACCAGATGCGTCAGTGACCGTTGCGATCTGATTGGAATCATTGGGCGTTTCGTTGGAAATTGTATCGCCATCGATCGTATTGTCATCATCATCGATACTGACATTCAACAACTGGGCCGGATCCGTATTTGACATGACAAAGGGATCATTGCCCCCGCCAGGCGGATCGCTGAATGCACTAATGGGAAACCCCAAAAAGGTTGCTATGACTGCCACTGCCTGACTGCCTTACGTGTTACTGCCTGTGTGTGTGGCGAATTCCGCCATCATTGTTAACGTAGGAATAACACAAAAGGAGCAGTTTTAGCCAGTATAAATCCTAAGTTGAGTTAATCTCAGATTTTCACAGCAACTAAAAAATATTCGACGGAATGTGGTTTGGTGTGAATTTCCAGATTGACCCCACATTCCAGTGAGGTTACATCGTGAGAGCTTGCTACAAAAGCAGGCCCGAGTGGCGGAATGGTAGACGCAGGGGATTCAAAATCCCCCGCTGGTAACAGCGTGTGGGTTCGAGTCCCACCTCGGGCACCAAAAAACGAATTTCTTCCAAAAACATAGTTGAATTTCGCATATCACCTAACAAGTCATCCAGTTTTTAGACCGGAAACTCTGTTCTAGTTCAGTTCGCCAACTCTATCTTCGGGTGTGGCTTGGTGGCAGTGACGCTAGGTCTTACTGATGTATCAATGCGGAGATACGAGCAGCTATTGCTGCGCTGCCCTTTGGGGAGGGGTGTATTCTTGCGGCCGAGTGATAGGTCAGGTCGCCATGGGGCACCAGATCCTGAAGCGATAGGAAAAATAACCGATTTGTTGTACGCGCCATGTGGGAAATACGTTGTTCCAGTTCGGAACCGGAACTTGCACAGTGTTCAATCATACTGCTGCGACCAGGGCTGCGGAGATATCCGGTATAGATGACCTTAGCATCAGTCGTCTGAAGCAAAAAATGTATCAGATCGGGAATTGCCCCCCAGTCATGATTCCGATCAATCAATCGTCTGATGTGTGCGTCACAGGCATTACATCCACAGCCAAACAACAGATCATTTCCCCCCCCATTCAATACAATCCAATCCCAATCACCATCAAGGAATTGAGATGGGATATTCCCCCGTATTCCAGCCAGAGGCCTGACCTGGGTAAAATAGGACGCACCATTTCGAGATTGATCTGCCACAAACCCATTGGTTTCCCGCGCAAGATAATCTGCGACGGATCTTCCCGTGCTTCTGTTCCAGGCTAACATTGAATCGCCCATGAATAACACGCGGGGAGGCTCGGCAGCTTGAATAGGCGTAGCTAGAATGATGTAAGTGCACGCAATCCAGAGCAGTGATAATTTCCCAAACTTAAGTATATACGAAACAACGCTGCGCGAAAAGTTGACATAATATTTCCCATATATCAAACCCTTACAAAACACCTACTGAACCCTTTCACCTGAAATTATCCGCTGTCTGAGAGAAGTTTACATATCTCTGCCTGCTGAATTACAAATCGCACATATGAAACACACAATCAAGGGTTGTGTTTCTTGATGGAAATGAAAGTAAAAGGTAAACAGAATAAAAAAGGCCCGCAGAAAATACGGGCCTTTTTATATTATTTCTTAACGGATCAGCCCCGACGACGGCGACGACCTCCGCGACCGCCTGCGTCCCCTGGAACGATGACTTTATTGGTGCGGATCCATTCTGCACCAGACGCATCATTGTCAGTCAGGAAGTTGGCGGCGCGGATGGCTTCCATTTCCTTACCAGCGCGCGGCAAGGTGGAACCGATACCGAACATCTGACAGAAAGCTTCGTCATCCATATCCGCAGGCAGAATAATGCCAGCGGCTTCAACAGCTGCTTTTTTCTCAGCCAATTTCTTTGGACCGACGGGCAGGGCGACTGGGTTCATGATCGCGGACGTCATGCCACAGGCCATCGCCATCGGCAGGAAGGCGTTGTTGATGCCGTGACGGTTTGGCAGGCCAAAGGAAATATTGGACGCACCACACGTGGTGTTCACGCCAAGCTCTTCACGCAGACGACGCACAAGTGAGAACACCTGCAGACCAGCTGTGCCCATCGCACCGATTGGCATCACAAGCGGGTCAACCACGATGTCATGGGCCGGGATGCCAAAATCAGCGGCGCGTTCAACGATTTTCTTTGCAACCGCGAAACGCACTTCTGGGTCTTCGGAAATACCCGTGTCATCGTTGGAAATCGCCACAACTGGCACGTTGTATTTCTTAACAAGCGGCAGAACCATCTCAAGGCGTTCTTCTTCACCGGTGACGGAATTCAGAAGCGGGCGACCTTCAGCCGCCGCAAGGCCACGTTCCAGCGCGCCTGGCACAGAGCTGTCAATACACAGCGGTGCATCCACAACGGATTGAACGATCTTAACCATTTCTTCCATCAGGGGCGGTTCAACAAAGTTGTTGTCCGCGTAACGGGGATCTTCGGCCATTTTGTTAGAAAAAACAGCGCCAGAGTTGATATCAAGGATGGTCGCACCAGCGGCAACCTGAGCGATCGCATCGGCTTCCACGCGGGAAAAATCGCCTTGCTCCAGCTCAGCCGCAAGAATTTTGCGGCCAGTTGGGTTGATGCGTTCGCCAATCACGCAGAAGGGTTCGTCAAAACCCAGAATGGCGGTTTTTGTTTTGCTTTCGACAACTGTACGGGTCATGATTTTCTCTTATTTTTGGTTAACGGGAACGCCAGAAGCGCCGCCATGTGTGATCGCCCAGTTGGCGTTGGTTTTGATGCCACCAAGAGGGAAGAAATGCACCTTCTCGATGTTGAAATCAGGGTTTGCAGCTTTGTGGGCAGCAAGATCTGTGATGAACTGATCAGGTTCAAACGGCAGCAACAATTTGGTGACGTCTTTCGCACGTTTCTGCAGCACTTTCAGAGAGGCGCCCACACCACATGCGATAGAAAATTTGATCAGCGTCTGCAGTTTCGCAGGGCCCGCCACACCGATGTGAACCGGGATATCGATGCCGGCTTCGACCAAGCTGTCAGCCCATTCAATCACAGGTCCGGCTTCAAAGCAGAACTGTGTCGCAAGCGCCATTTTCGCATCGGTGCGCTTGGAGAATTCTTGTTTCCAACCAAGGGCTTCCATCACGAGTTTCGTGCTGCCATCGCGATCAATATCTTTGTTGCCTTCGGGGTGACCCGCGACGTGCAAGCGCTTGAATCCAGCTTTGTCAAACAGGCCAGTTTCCAGCAATTGCATAGAGGAATGAAAATCACCATGTGGTTTATCAACGCCGCCCGCCAGTAGCAGGGCTTGGTTCACATTGGCTTCGCCTTGGTAACGCGCGATCCAGTCCGCCAACGTTGCTTCGTCTTTGATGATGCGCGCGGGGAAATGCGGCATCACATCATAGCCTTCAGCGTTCAGGCGGGCCGCAGTTTCAACCATTTCTTCAATGGGCGTGCCTTCGATATGGGCAACATATACGCGGGTGCCCTGTGGCAAAAGATCGCGAAAATCGTCCACTTTCGCGGCGGTGCGCGGCATCACTTCGATGGAATAGCCGTCAAGGAACGCTTCAACTTCCGGAGAAACGATCACCGGTTCTTCCGCGGCTTTCTTTTTGAATGGCAAAAGCGACATGATCGCCTCCTTTATCGTGTGTGTCAGGTGCATAGCAGCTTCAGCTCTCTGCGTGTCCGTCGTTTGCAATCAGGGCCTTCAGGCGTTCCTGGTCGTATTCCGCATCAAGGCGCGCGGCTTCGGATTTGGCGATCTCGTCCTGATCACCTTCCATGGGGTAGGGGTCTGCTTTACGGAAACCTGCAAGATAAGCATCTGCGTCTTTCGCATTCACTTTCATGGCAGCCCTGTCGATTGCCTGCTCAAAACGTTCAGGCAGTGCTGCCTTTGCGCCACGGCGGCCTTTCCCGACGATGACCTGCGCAGGCATGTCTCTCCAGTAAACGATAGTTACATCTGGCATTGCGATTCCTTCCCCTTATTCTTCGCTTTTAGTCCCTGTAACCGGACAAAATGGGTTTGTTTTCGACACACTCCGCCATAAGAGCGACTCCGCTCTCAGGCCAGACGTTACGGACATGCATGTTTTCTGGACCGAAATCGCCATTGGGAACAGTCAGAACGTCTTCATAATCTTTATGTGAAATCTGATGGGTTCCCTGTTTTCGCAATGATCCCGATAAAAACAGGGTGCAGTATTTCTGTATTCCCTGTTGTCCTAACGCTGTGGGCAGTATGAATACGGTGAATCAGGGCCGCTCAGGATCAAAAGTTTGACCGTTTTGCACGATACACAGGATATTCAGGTGACTTCGCTCCGGTTTTTCCGGGGCAAACGCTGCGTTCTGAATTTGCCTGAACTTAAAATCCAGGAACGCCGTGTCGGTGTTATTGGCCGCAATGGGTCAGGGAAGACTTCTTTTGTTAGAATTCTGGCGGGACTTTTAAAACCAGATGAAGGTGCCGTTAAAATCAACGGGTCAGACATGTTCCGGGATCGAAAAGCGGCCATTCGCGAAGTTGGTATTTTATTTCAGAACCCCGACCATCAAATCATTTTTCCAACAGTTGGGGAAGAGATCGCGTTTGGTCTGAAACAGCTTGGCCAATCCGGGGATAACCTTGTGGATAACTGCAGGATGATTTTGCGCCGGTTTGGAAAAGACGATTGGTATGATCGGCCAGTTCACGCCTTATCAGGCGGCCAGAGACACCTTGTCTGCCTGATGTCTGTACTTGCCATGACGCCGGGAACCATCCTTCTTGATGAACCTTTTGCCGGACTTGATATACCTACGACACGTGCCCTTAACAGGGCAATTGATGGGTTGGAAGAACAAGTCATTATGATCACTCATGACCCTGACAGACTGCAAAGCTTTGACCGGATCATCTGGATAGAGAACGGCGAAATTGAAACAGACGGTACACCGGAAGATGTATTGCCTTTGTATATGAAGGCCATGAACCTAGAGGGAAAAGATGCTTTCGCTGACCTCTGAAAACCGAACCTTTTATCATTCAATTCCGGCGGGATTGAAACTGCTGCTTCTCCTTGTGGCATCTGTATTATTGTTCATTTTTCCTGATGTTACGATACAGGTTGTGACCTTTGGAATGGCTGCGTTTCTTTTTATTATAGGTGGATTTTCATTCTTCCTTGAAGGTCTGAAACACCTGATACGCATCTGGCCCGTGGTCTTTTGTATTGGCCTGTGGCATCTCTTGAGCCAAGATTATGAAACAGGGGCAGCGCTTATTTTGAGATTAGGCACAGTCATTGCACTTGCCAATCTTGTAACCATGACAACACCGCTGACTGAAATGATTTCGGTCTTACACAGGCTCACATTTCCTATGCGACGCTTTGGTATCTCAACCAAGCCTGGCGAAATTGCCGTTGCAATGGTGATACGTTTTATACCGGTTCTTTCTGAGAAATCCGATGCGATCCGGGAAAGCTGGCGCGCCAGAAGTGCACGCAGGGCAGGGTGGCATATTGTGACTCCGATTGCACTTGTAGCGATTGATGATGCTGAACAGGTTTCAGAGGCTCTCCGGGCCCGTGGAGGACTATCTTCGCCACCTGATACTTGTGGATAACAATTCCTAAAAACCGATCTATACTGTGGATAACATCCACATCTCACCTCAAAACCATGACAGGAAACGCGACAATGGAAAGAAATGTAACCTATATAGCCTTGTTGGCAGCGCTCACGGCGGTGCTGGGACTGATCCCATCCATTCAACTGATCCCAGGAGTGCCGATTTCTCTGCAGCTTATGGGCGTAATGTTGTGTGGTATCATTCTTGGGTCGAAGCGTGGCGCTTTGGCTGTAATCCTATTCCTTGTTCTTGCTGCGATTGGACTTCCCATTCTGACAGGTGCACGTGGTGGGCTGGCGCCGTTTGCTGGGGCGACAGCAGGTTTTCTTTACGGCTATGTTCTGGCGGCATTTGTGACTGGGTTTATCTTTGAACGTTGGACCTCAAATCTTCTGACAGGCGCAATCGTTGCATCCTTGGTTGGTGGGGTTCTGGTTCTGTATCCCATTGGAATTGTTTGGCTTGCATCCTACTTGGACAAATCTGTGATCGACATGAGCAAGTCGATGCTGGTGTTCATTCCGGTAGATATCGTCAAGGCGGTGATTGTCGGCCTGATCACGGCGCAGATCGCGAACGCAAGACCAGGGGCATTACTGTCACGCTCGTAATTCCAGCAAAAAGTCAGGCAGGGCATCCTAGGGGTGGTCTGCCTGTTGTACAGTTTCCTGGATTTTATCTGAATGATTAGCGCTCATAATTGGTATTATGTAAATAAAATTCATAATAAACCTAACCAATTTGACAACACCGAGAAAAAAATGACGTATTTAATCAATTTATCACGCCGGTTCTTTGAAAAGCTCGACAAATCCACCTGTTACGAACTAAGGTTTAACTGAGGAATGAGGACACCACGTGAATATTTTGCTATTAAATGGACCGAATTTAAACCTGTTGGGAACCCGCCAGACTGATGTATATGGCGGCACGACGCTTGATGAAATCGAACAAAACGCCATTGAACACGCCAAGGCACTTGGGTTTGAACTGACATGTTTACAATCTAACCATGAAGGCGTTTTGATTGATGCGATCCACGACGCCAGAACCCATGCCAAAGGTATTATTTTGAACGCCGGCGCATTTACCCATACATCAGTCGCATTAATGGATGCAATTTCGTCTGTTAAACTACCCGTTGTCGAGGTGCATCTGTCTAACATTCACGCACGTGAAGCGTTCCGGCATAAAAGCTTTATCGCCCCCGTTGCCTTGGGACAGATCGCAGGCTTTGGCCCCAACAGTTATATCCTGGCAATTGATGCGCTTACATCTCACCTGAAAGCACCAGACCGATGATTGCCGAGCATCTTGAAAAACTGACGGCGTGTCAGTGCCTCGAAGATGTCTGGACACTGCACCTGAATAAAATGCTCGAATATGGTTTCGATCGCATTATGTATGGATATACCAGATACCGGAATGGTCGGTCGCTTGGCGATCAAGATGATTTGCTTTTGTTATCAAATCATTCCACGACCTATCTTGATGTCTTTTTTGGCGAAAAACTGTATTATAATGCGCCGATGGTGCGTTGGTCCCTTGAAAATGAGGGTGCATGTTCTTGGAGCTGGATGGCCGATCAGATCCAGTCCGGAGGTTTCACAGAAAGTGAAATGAAAGTCGTTGATTTCAATCGTCGGCTTGGCGTGACATCTGGCTATACGATCAGCTTTAAGTCTGTTTCTTACCGAGAACGAGGTGGAATTGCACTGACTGCGCCATCGGACATTTCGCAGGATGTTGTTGACGAGATCTGGGCAGAACATGGTCAGGATATTCTTGTGATGAACAATGTCGCGCATCTCAAGATCATAAATATGCCTTGGTTCGGTCAGCGACGCCCCCTTACCCAGCGTCAGCGCGAAGTGTTGGAATGGGTCGGCGAAGGAAAAACCATGCAGGACATCGCCTGCATTATGGGGCTAACTCCGGCGACTGTTGAAAAACATCTGCGACTGGCCCGTGGTGCGCTTGATGTGGAAACCACGGCGCAAGCGGTATTGAAAGCATCGGTTCAGAAACAGATGTTCCTTGTAGATGCTTGATGTAATTTGAATTTCTTTTGCCCGGTTGCACCTAAATTTTGAATTTGAATATCCTCCTATAGGAATAGTTAACCCAAGGTAAGGAATCCCATACTTATATTTTGCATCAAATAAGGGCATAGTTAAGGTGTTCCGTCGTGGTGGCAATTTAGCCTTGGAACTTACGAAACAGCAGTCCTTGCAATACCGAGGCTCCTGCTTTTTCCCGGGAAACCGGATCGCCGGTTGGTGTAGGATAGACTATATCAACCGGCACATCTGATGTCTTAATCCTCATCCCGAGACATGGATAGAACAGCGACCTTCCATCCCGGAGGGTCGCTTTTTCTGTTATACCAAACCAAATCATGTGATCGTCAGCGCTATTCTCAGAAGTTATGTCCCATGCAATAGTCCAGACATGAAAAGGCCGGACAGTCCCCTGCCCGGCCTTTTTAAGCTAACATCGCGCTGGGTGATTAACCCTGAGCTGCCTTAGCAACTTCTGCAGCGAAATCTTCTTCTTTTTTCTCGATGCCTTCGCCAACTTCCATGCGAACAAAAGCAGTGATTTCAACACCAGCTTCTTTCGCAGCAGCTTCAACAGTCAGATCTGGGTTCACAACGAACGCCTGGCCCAGAAGAGTAACTTCGGACATGAATTTCTTCATGCGGCCAACGATCATTTTCTCGATCACAGCTTCTGGCTTGCCAGATTCACGTGCGATGTCGATTTGAACCTGACGTTCTTTTTCAACAACAGATGCGTCCAGATCAGCTTCGGACAAAGATGCGGGGTTTGCAGCCGCAATGTGCATTGCCAGCTGTTTGCCAATACCGTTGTCAGCGCCTTTCAGGCCCACAAGAACACCGATTTTGCCCATGCCGTCGGTCACAGAGTTGTGGATGTATGAAACAACAGTTTCACCTTCAACAACAGCCATACGACGTAGAGACATGTTCTCGCCGATGGTTGCAACAGCGTCAGTGATCATGGCTTCAACAGGCTTGCCGTCAACTTCGGTCGCAGCCAGTGCTTCAACAGTGTCAACACCGGTTGCCGCAGCAGCGATCTTGCCAACCATGCCCTGGAAGTCAGCGTTTTTGCCAACAAAGTCAGTTTCGGAGTTCACTTCAACAGCAACGCCTTTGCCGCCTTCAACTGCAACGGCAACAAGGCCTTCAGCAGCGATACGACCGGATTTTTTAGCAGCCTTCGCAAGACCTTTGGTGCGAAGCCAATCAACTGCGGCCTCCATGTCACCATTGGTTTCAGTCAGGGCTTTTTTCGCGTCCATCATGCCAGCGCCGGTGGAATCGCGGAGTTCTTTAACCAATTTAGCGGTAATCGCCATGTCGGCTCTCCTTGAGAGTAGTCTGAATAGGAAAATCCGGGAAGACATACATCTTCCCGGTATCAGTTTTGTGAAGCTTAAGCTTCAGCAGGTGCTTCTTCAGCGATGGTTTCTTCCAAAGAAGCTTCCATTTCGCCAAGATCCATACCAGCTGCGCCCATCTGAGCGGTCATACCGTCCAGTGCCGCACGTGCCGCGAGATCGGTGTAAAGTGCAATTGCACGTGCCGCATCATCGTTGCCTGGGATAACGTAATCAACGCCAGCAGGGTTTGCGTTTGTATCAACGATACCAACAACAGGAATGCCCAGCTTTTTCGCTTCTGCGATTGCAAGGGATTCTTTGTTTACGTCGATGACGAACAGCAGATCAGGAACACCGCCCATGTCACGGATGCCGCCCAGAGATGCCTGAAGCTTCTGCTGGTCACGTTCCATGCCAAGACGTTCTTTCTTGGTCAGACCTTCTGCGCCTTCGGACAGTTTTTCGTCGATGGACTTCAGACGGTTGATAGAGTTGGAAACAGTTTTCCAGTTGGTGAGCGTGCCCCCCAACCAACGGTGGTTCATGTAGTACTGAGCGGATTTCTCAGCAGCGTCTGCGATTGCAGAAGCAGCCTGACGCTTAGTTCCAACGAACAGTACACGGCCGCCTTTAGCAACAGTTTCACGAACTGCATTCAGAGCTGCGTCCAGCATAGGAACAGTCTGTGTCAGATCGAAAATGTGGATGCCATTGCGTGAGCCATAGATGTACTCTTGCATACGTGGGTTCCAGCGCTGTGTCTGGTGACCAAAGTGTACACCAGCTTCTAGCAGCTGGCGAATTGTAAATTCTGGAATAGCCATATCGGTTTCCTTTTCCGGTTTACGCCTTGACGAAGCCAATCAGGGAGATGCTCTCCCAACCGGTGGACTTTCAGGGATGTCTCCCCCTCTGGCCCGGACTTCGTCTGTGAAGTGGGGCGGCTATACCTGCCTTCCCTGCCCCTTGCAAGGCCCGCAATCACGAAAAACATATGCAAACAGCAGTTTCTTGCCGGAAAACACCGATAAACACGAATTTCCCCGGCAATTCCTATGTCACCCCTTGCAAAGCAGGCCCGGCCCTGCGACCTATCACCGCTATGACAGCTTTGCAAAATAATGATCAGCCACGCGTTCTTTGTGTTGGCGCAATCCTCTGGGATGTGATCGGTCGAACCGACCGACATATGCGCGTGGGTTCTGATGTGCCGGGGCGTATCCTGCGTATCCCTGGCGGTGTTGCGATGAATATCGCTATGACATTCACCCGTTTTTCCCTGACGCCCGTTCTTTTAGGCGCAATCGGGCGTGATGAAGCGGGCGAAGAACTGATGCGGGCCGCTAGGTCCATGGGAATGGTTACACAACATCTGTACCGGTCCGAGGATCTGCCGACCGACGTTTATATGGCCATCGAGGGTGCAAACGGCCTGATCGCTGCTATTGCTGATGCACATTCACTTGAGGCCGCGGGTGCCAAAATTCTGCGCCCCATGGAAGATGGCACATTTGGTGCTGCGCATGCTCCTTTTGAAGGCACCATTGCACTTGATGGCAACCTGACACTGGCCCTGCTTGAAGAAATTGCGCACAGCCCCCTGTTTTCAAAGGCAGACCTGCGCATTGCCCCCGCATCCCCCGGCAAAGCTGAACGCCTGTTGCCCCTGATGAACCATCCTAGCGCGACCTTCTATGTAAACTTGGAAGAAGCAGGGCTTCTTCTGAAGAAGGATTTTGAAAACGCCTCTGACGCGGCCCGCGCCCTGACCGATCGGGGTGCCGCACGTGCTATGGTATCTGATGGTGGTCGCCCAGCCGGTTTCTCTGCCAATGGCAAAGTCATCTCACAAGCCCCACCAGAAGTCATGGTCACCCGCGTCACGGGGGCAGGTGATACATTCATGGCCGCCCATATTGCGGCTGAACTGCGTGGCGATGCGCCAGAAGATGCCCTTGCATCTGCGTTGAAAGCTGCCGCCAACTACGTTTCCGGGAACTCCCCGCAATAGAACCGAGAATAAAATGAACAACACCTCCCTGCCCCTTGTTTTTTCACAGGAAGTATCCGCCGCACTCACAACCGGTGCACCACTTGTGGCCTTGGAAAGCACCATTATCACCCATGGCATGCCCTGGCCGCAGAATGTTGAAACAGCCCGTCGAGTGGAAGCAACGATCCGTGAAAATGGCGCAGTCCCTGCGACCATCGCAATTATGAACGGTAAAATCCATATTGGCCTGTCAGACGCTGAACTGGAAGAACTGGGTCAGGCACAGGATGTTGCCAAACTTTCCCGTGCGGATCTGGCTGCGCGACTGGTCACCGGCGGGTACGGCGCAACAACTGTGGCCGCCACCATGATCTGCGCACATCTGGCCGGCATTTCTGTTTTCGCCACCGGCGGCATTGGCGGGGTTCATAAAGGTGCGGAAGAAACCTTTGATGTTTCCGCAGACCTAAGAGAGCTTTCCGAAACTCCGGTCACCGTGGTCGCTGCGGGTGCGAAGGCAATCCTTGATCTTCCTAAAACACTGGAAGTTCTTGAAACTTTGGGTGTTCCTGTTATCGCCCATGGTCAAGATGACTTCCCGGCGTTCTGGTCGCGGTCTTCCGGCATGAAGGCGCCCGTGCGTATGGATGATCCTTTAGACATTGCGCGCGCACAAAAGATGCGTACACAACTTGGCCTGCCCGGTGGACAACTCGTCGCGAACCCTATTCCGGAAACATCCGAAATCGCGGCTGAAACACTCGCCCCGGTTATTGCACAGGCAATTTCCGAGGCCGACAAGCAAGGTGTCGCGGCCAAATCTGTCACGCCTTTCCTACTGCAGCGTATCTTTGAACTGACCGAAGGCAAATCTCTTGCCGCGAATATCGATCTTGTTCTGAATAACGCGCGCCTTGCGGCTAAAATCGCAGCTGGGCTGGCAGAACCTCAAGACGCTTCCTAATTCATAATAATGACAAAACAGGCCACACAATGACTGATGACAATAAAGAAGACCGGCGCCACCGCCCTTCCCGTTTTGCCGGGCTGCGCGCCAGCTTTCTGACGGGTCTGGTCGTCATTGCCCCAATCTTCCTGACAGCCTGGCTGATCTGGAACCTTGTAGGCTGGATCGACAGCTGGGTTTTACCTTTTGTCCCAGCAGAACTGATGCCGGAACAGTATATCGGTATCAACCTGCGCGGCCTTGGTGTGATCATCTTTCTGATCTTCACCGCAATTGTCGGCTGGATGGCCAAAGGCCTATTTGGCCGGTCGTTGCTTGGCATGGGTGAACGTATTGTGGATCGTATGCCTGTGGTAAGATCGATCTATAATGGATTGAAACAAATAGCTGAAACCGTTTTCAGTCAGGCCGATAATACCTTCAAAAAAGCCTGCCTAATCGAATACCCCCGCAAGGGCCTCTGGGCGATCGCCTTTATCTCGACGTCTGCCAAAGGCGAGATTAAAAAGGACATTCCAGAAGATGACGACATTATGTCCGTCTTCCTACCAACAACCCCAAACCCAACTTCTGGTTTTCTGTTGTTTGTACCACGTAAAGACATCGTGGAACTGGAAATGACAGTAGAGGATGCTGCGAAACTGGTGATTTCAGCCGGTCTGGTTTACCCGAACAGTAAAGACCCGTCTCAACCTCCTGAAATTACCGGAAAATAAGGCGCGGGGCTTTTGCCCCGCTCTTTTGATTAAAGTGCTGTCCAGCCGCCATCGACAGAGATCGATGTTCCGGTGATTTGCGCGGCGGCATCAGAACACAGGAACACAGCAGTACCGCCCATTTGTTCTGTGGTGGCAAATTCGCCAGATGGCTGACGCTGCAGCATAACCTTAGAAATCACCTCTTCGCGGCTCATACCATGCACTTCCATCTGATCCGGGATCTGTTTTTCAACAATCGGCGTCAGAACATATCCAGGACAGATCGCATTACAGGTGATCCCCTGTCCGGCCGTTTCCAGGCCAATCGTTTTCGTCAGACCAATGACCCCATGTTTCGCAGCCACATAAGCCGATTTATAAGGTGATGCAGTCAAACCGTGAGCAGAAGCAATATTTACAATCCGCCCCCAGCCCTTTTCGCGCATCCCAGGCAATGCAGCCGCCGTTGTGTGAAAGGCAGAACTTAGATTGATCGCGATGATACTGTCCCAGCGTGCGGTTGGAAAATCTTCGACCGGGCTTACGAACTGAATACCTGCGTTGTTCACCAAGATATCACACCCGTCTGCCTGCTCAACTAATGCCCGACATTGGTCCCCATCAGACATATCCGCCTGAATATATGTGACATTGGATCCATATTTCTTGCTTAGCATCGCCGCCAGCGCATGATCAGAATCATCATTTGTGAAGGAATTCAGAACCACATCGGCACCCGCTTTTGCCAGTTCTTCCGCAACCCCCAGCCCAATTCCTGAATTGGATCCGGTTACAATCGCTCTTTTGCCTGTCAGTGTCATCTTTCCCCCATAAAATAAGCGTTTTCTTCGGCTACTATACAAAACACTGACGATGGGGAAAGCCTGTAATAAGGACAGATCAGCGCATAAAAAAACGCCCGCGCGAAGCGGGCGTAAAGTTATTGAGGCAGGTTTCATACAGGCAAGAAACCTATCGAGCAGTGAGTCTTTTATAAGCGATCTGCCGCCTTCGGCCAAGCTAAAAGTTTGAATTACCCACAGGTGCCGGTATATCCTGGGGATAACTATATATACGGGCAGAGGGAAAACACCGCATGACACCAGCATTTGCAGGCAATATCCGCCTAATCGCCGCAGCTTTTGGCATGGCAGCGATCGGCAGCATGGCTATGGCAGAACCGCAACATGGAATCGCAATGTATGGTGATCCTGCCCTGCCCGCTGATTTTACAGCTTTGCCCTATGCCAATCCGGATGCCCCAAACGGCGGCCGTATCATCACCGGCGAAGTTGGTGGCTTTGATTCTCTCAACCCCCATATACAAAAAGGAACAGTTCCTTGGCAGTTGCGCTTTCTTGCATATGAAAGCCTGATGGGCCGGAATTGGGATGAACCTTTCTCGCTTTACGGCGTTCTGGCTGAAACCATCGAAACCGCGCCGGATCGCAGCTGGGTTGAATTCACTCTGCGTCCCGAAGCGCGTTTTTCTGACGGCAGCGCTGTGACGGTTGAAGATGTGCTCTGGTCTTACGAAACCCTTGGCACCGAAGGCCACGGGCGATACCGCGGTCTCTGGACCAAAGTCGCAAGCGCCAAAGCGGTTTCTGACAATACAGTGCGCTTTACCTTTACTCAGCCCGAACCAGAACTGGCCCTGATCATCGGCATGCGTCCGATCCTGCAAAAGGCACAATGGGAAAATGTGGAATTCACCGAGAGCGGCCTTGATAATATCCCGCTGACCACCGCTCCTTATGTGATCTCAGATTTTGATGCCGGGCGTTCTGTGACCCTGACCCGCAATCCTGATTACTGGGGCAATGATCTTCCTTTCCGCCGTGGCACCAATAATCTTGATGAAATCAAACTGGAATTCTTCAGCGATGCATCCGTGATGTTCGAAGCGTTTAAGGCCGGTGAAATCAATACCTTCCGCGAAACCAATACGGAAAAATGGCGCACACAGTTTGATTTTCCTGCCGTGCAAAATGGCGACATGGTGCTGTCAGAGATCCCGCATCAACGCCCCACGGGCATTGTCGGTTACGTTATGAACACCCGCAAACCGCAGTTTTCCGACTGGCGTGTACGTGAGGCCATGATCACCCTGTTTAATTACCCGTTCATCAGTGAAACCCTTGTCGGTTCAGATGCACCGCGCGTGTCGTCTTATTTTTCAAACTCAGTTTTGGGGATGTCACAGGGGCCCGCAGAAGGCGAAGTTCTGGCCCTGCTTGAGCCCCATGCAGAAACACTTCTGCCTGGTGCGCTGGAAGGTTACACCTTGCCTGAGGGCAGCACATCTGAACGCAACAGACGTGATCTTCGCCGTGCGATTTCTTTGTTCGAAGACGCAGGCTGGACCGTTCAGGACGGTATTTTGAAAGATGAAAATGGCGAAGCGTTCACCTTTGAAATCCTGTTAAGTCAGGGCAGCAGCGAAGTTCAGTCTTCCATCGATATTTATGCAGAATCTCTGGCGCGTGTTGGTATCACCCCGACCATCACCGTCGTCGACAGCGCCCAATATAAAGAACGCACTGATAATTTCGATTTTGGCATGACCTATTATCGCCGTGGTCTGTCGCTGTCCCCGGGCAATGAGCAACTACAATATTGGGGGATCGAAGCGGCATCCACCGCAGGATCACGCAACTGGATGGGGGCCACCAATCCCGCAACAGAGGCCATGATCGACGCGCTTCTTAACGCAGAAACTCAGGACGGTTTCCGCGCAGCCACCCGCGCGCTGGATCGCACACTAACAACCGGACGCTATGTCATTCCGGTCTGGCACAATCCACAAAGCTATATTGCCCATGTAAAAGAACTGCGCTATCCGAATGCGCTGCCAATCTATGGTGACTGGCTTGGTTTTCAACCTGATGTATGGTGGTGGGAGGAAGAATAATGCTGCGTATTATATTGATTTCACTTACGCTTGCCCTGCCCGCATGTGGTACAGTTGAAGGCATCGGAAATGATGTCTCAGCCGGAGCACGAACGGTAAAAGGCTGGTTTTAGGTTCAAAGGGCGTCTGAACAGGCGCCCTTTTTTCTGCCGCCCCCTTGCAACCTGCGCTTTGCAGGCGTAGCCAGTTTTTATGCTTTCCGAATTTAAAAATGGCACGCCACCAGCGCTGCCCACTTCATTCAATATGGCCGCCTGGGTTTTGCAACATGCCGTTGATCTTGGCGACAAACCTGCGCTGGAAGTGATCCGTGCAGGGGCGAAAGACAGCCTCAGCTTTTCACAGGTTGAAAGCGCCGTACGTGGCATTGGTACTGGCTTGCTGTCCGATGGATTAAAACCGGGCGACACAGTGTTGATGCGCCTAGATAATACACCAGAATTCCCGCTGTGTTATCTGGCTTGTATTGCTGTTGGTCTCATCCCTGTGCCCACCGCGGCCCAACTTACGGGGCCCGAGGTTGCGAAACTCTGTTCCGTGGTAAATCCGTCAACGATCATCGCAAGCCCAGGCGTTCCCCTTCCTGATGTCCCCCCGTGCAAAGTGTTGATGGCTGATGACTTGAAAGCAATGCACAGCCTACCTCCTGCGGATTATGACATGGGCGATCCACATCGTCTGGCCTATATTATTTTCACATCCGGTACCTCAGGCGTTCAACGCGCGGTCTGTCATGCCCATCGCGCTATTCTTGCCCGTCAGATGATGATGCAAGGCTGGTATGGGCTGACGCAACAGGATCGCCTGATGCATGCGGGTGCGTTCAACTGGACTTACACCCTTGGCACTGGCCTGATGGATCCCTGGACCATCGGTGCAACCGCCCTTATTCCCGAACCAGGCACATCCGCCAGCGCACTTCCAGCGCTGATGTCCGAACATAGAGCAACGATTTTCGCTGCTGCACCAGGTGTTTATCGTCAACTGTTGAAGGATGAACAAAACCTTACTCTGCCAGAGTTGCGACATGGCCTTTCCGCCGGTGAAAAACTGCCAAACAGCACACGCAAGGCTTGGAACAACGCAACAAATACCAAGATTTTCGAAGCCTTTGGCATGTCTGAATGTTCTACCTTTATATCTGGTGCGCCAGGTTATCCTGCACCGGCTGGCAGCCTAGGTCGTCCACAACCTGGGCGTCATGTCGCTATTCTCGGACCCGACAATCAGCCAGTGCCAATGGGACAGGAAGGCGAAATATGTGTTTGCCGTGACGATCCCGGATTAATGCTAACCTATCTTAATGCTCCGGATGACACAGCCATGCGTTTCTCTGGACGGTGGTTTCGCACCGGTGACAGTGGATCAATGGATGACACCGGTGCGATCACTTATTTGGGGCGTGCAGATGATATGATGAACGCCGGTGGTTTTCGGGTGTCTCCAATCGAGGTTGAATCTGCGCTGACGCAACATCCTGATGTGCAGGAATGCGCGGTTGTGGAATTGCCAGTAAAAGCAGATGTTAGCGTAATCGCGGCCTTTTATGTGGCACAGAACGACCCCGGGGAAGACGTGTTGAAACCCTGGCTGTCCGACCACCTGGCCCATTATAAAATGCCCCGTATGTTCATACCCGTATCTGCTGTACCTCGCGGCGCAAACAACAAAATCCTGCGCCGAAAATTGCGCGAAGACTGGAAGGCAAGCCAATGATTAAACTTGATATTATTTCAGATCCAATCTGTCCGTGGTGTTTTATCGGCAAAACCTATCTGGACCGTGCTTTGGAAAAATACCCAGACCACCCCTTCACAATTGAATGGCATCCGTTCCAGTTAAATCCTGATATGCCCGCTGAAGGCATGGATCGCCGTGCCTATCTAGAGGGCAAATTCGGCGGCAAGGAAGGCGCCTTAAGGGCTTATACGCCCATTGTTGAACACGCCAAGAAGATCGGCCTTGAGATCAATTTTGAGGATATTCAACGTACGCCGAACACGTTGGATGCCCATCGCCTGATCCATTGGGCGGGTATTGAAGGCAAACAGACCGTTGTGAAATCTGCCCTGCTCAAAGCCTATTTCACCGATGGTCGTGATATTGGCAACAAGGACGTCCTGTCTGAGATCGCAGAAGAATGCACCATGGATAAAATGGTTGTGGGTCATCTGCTGAAATCTGATGCGGATGCCGATGATATCCGTCAGCGTGACACCCATGCCCGTGAACGTGGCGTCACCGGCGTACCTTGCTTTATCATTGATAATCAACATGTTCTTTCCGGTGCGCAACCGCCAGAGCTGTGGGGGAATGTGATTGAAGAAATCATGGAGCAGCTGGAAAATCAGCCTGCAGACACGCCGGATGAAACGGACGAGGCATGATCACTGCCCACCTGCCTTCTGGTTACCTATTGGCAAAACTGACGCGCACTCCGCGATTGTTGATGCCATTTGCGATCCTGGGGGCCGTTCTTCCAGACTTTGATATGTTCTGGTTTCACTTGGTCGATAACCGCGCATTTCATCACCATAAATACTGGGTGCATGTGCCCGGGTTCTGGCTGCCTGTGGCAGTATTCACCCTGGCGTTCCTGTATCTTTTTATCCGCCCACGCTTGAAGTTTCCGGTAATGCAGGCCGCTTATCTGTTCTTCGCAGCGATCCTGTTGCATTTGATCTTGGACAGTTTCACCGGCAGTATCATGTGGCTTTGGCCCTTTGATCACACCCTGTACGAACTTGTGAAAGTATCCGCCCAATATGACAATTGGGTCTGGTCTTTTATCCTACACTGGACATTCTCTGCCGAAGTAATGATCTGGTTCACTGCAATTTACCTATATTTTAAACCTCTCCCCGAAAGCTCTTCTGATGCAATCTGATACGACACATCCCGATATGCCTCCGCGCCTGCCCATGGCAGAATTCGTGGCCCTGATTGCGATGCTATTTTCGACAATCGCCTTTTCCATTGATGCCATGCTGCCAGGCCTGCCTTCGATCGCACAAGAACTAACCCCAGGGGATATCAACCGTGCACAGCTTGTGGTTACAAGCTTTGTTTTTGGCATGGGCGTTGGTACGTTTTTCACCGGCCCGTTGTCTGATGCATTTGGGCGACGTCCGGTTCTTTTGGGCGGTGTCGCGGTCTATATCTTTGGGGCATTTCTGGCATGGTACAGTCAATCCGCAGAAGGTCTCTTCGCCGGGCGTGCGCTTCAGGGGCTTGGCGCGGCCGGGCCACGTGTTGTTGCCATGGCGATGGTGCGTGATCTTTACTCGGGACGTCAGATGGCAAAACTGATGTCATTTGCCATGATCGTCTTTTCCCTTGTCCCAGCCATTGCGCCGGCCCTTGGCGCACTGATCATTGCACTTAGCTCCTGGCGCGGGATCTTTATGGCGTTTATGATATTTTCGATAACTTCAGCGATCTGGGTCTATTTGCGTCAGGGTGAAACCCTGCCCCGTGATCAACGTATTCCGCTGCAGGCCGGCCGTTTTGTCTATGCCCTCCGGGAAGCTTTCAGCAACCGTATGTTCGTGCTTTCAACCCTGGTGCAAACCCTGATCTTTGGCCTGTTAATGGCCCTGATTTCATCGACCCATCAAATCTACGACATACAATTTCACCGCGAGGCAGAGTTCCCCTTCTGGTTTGGTGCATCTGCTGCGATTTCTGCCAGTGCAAGCCTGATAAACGCTAAACTTGTGGTGCGTCTCGGCATGCGTGCGTTGATTGCGGGCGCGCTACTCGTACAGCTTTGTGTGTCTCTGGTCATGATCATCATGACCGCTGCTGATCTGTGGCCCACATGGCTTGCGTTTCCGGCCTGGTTCTTTTGGTCTACATCATTGTTCTTTATGCTTGGCTTTACCATGGGCAACCTGAACGCCTTGGCGATGGAACCAATGGGCCATATTGCGGGCATGGCAGCGTCAATTATCGGTGCAGTTTCAACAGTCATCGGGGTTGCAATTGCCGCCCCGATCGGCCTGGCGTTCAACGGCAGCTTCCTTCCGCTGGCGGTGGGCGCAGTTGTCTGTACTGGTCTGGGTTGGCTGATTATGGGACAGATCAAAAAACTGGAACGCGTCAGCCAGTGACATAAATTAACGACAGCGACTGCTGCACAGGCTTTCACAAGGAATGCCATCGCCGTCCCCATCCCGGCGGCGATGGCCACAGACGGTCAATTTGTAACAAGCTTCTGCACAGCTTGAAATCTGTCCGCATGTTTTTCGCGAACAATCCCAATTTTGCGCCAAAAGAAATGTCCTAAGTTCAGACACGGTTTGTGTCGGTTCATTTGGGGTTTCGGGGCTGGCCAACGCGTTGCCAGAGATAAAGGCGGAGGCAACACAGGCCATAAGAATAGTCTTTTTCATAATGCAAAAAGACCTAACACCTTCAGGTTGCATCTGGCATGCGACACGTTAACCTTTTTTAACGGTTTTGGCTTTCTCTGCTTTTACCTTTTCCGCCAGATCCCGGGCAATCGCAAATGCTCCTTTGATCTTATCAGCCGTTTTCGCCCAATCCCTGCGCACGACAATCTTATTGTCACGTATCTTGGCCAACCCGTTCTGGGCGGCGATGAATTCAACAAGGCCCTGGGGGGACGCGAATTTATCGTTATGGAATTGAATGGTTGCACCTTTTGGTCCACCATCCAGCTTTGCGATCCCTGCCCGCTTACACATAGCTTTGATGCGCACGACCAGCATCAATGTATTAACCTCTTTCGGCAGCTTCCCAAATCGGTCAATCAGTTCTGCGGCGAAACCTTCCAATTCAACTTTTGTGGTCAACCCAGACAGACGGCGATATAGGCCAAGGCGCACATCCAGATCCTGTACATAGGTTTCCGGGATCAGCACAGGCACACCAAGGTTAATCACAGGTGACCATTGGCCGTCATCATCCGTCAAACCTTCCATTTGGCCGGATTTGATCTTGGCAACGGCTTCTTCCAGCATGCTCTGGTACAACTCATAGCCGACTTCACGCATCTGGCCTGATTGTTCTTCGCCAATCAAATTGCCCGCACCGCGAATATCCAGATCCTGGCTGGCCAGCGTAAAGCCCGCGCCAAGGCTATCAAGACTGCCAATCACCCGCAGGCGTTTCTGCGCCGTCTGGGTCAGCGGAATGCGTGGACGTGTCGTCAGATAGGCGTAAGCCCTTGTTTTGGAACGTCCTACACGCCCACGGATCTGGTACAATTGCGCAAGACCAAACATGTCGGCTCGGTGTATGATCATTGTGTTGGCCGTTGGAATATCGAGGCCGCTTTCCACAATTGTCGTCGCCAAAAGCACGTCATATTTGCCGTCATAAAAGGCATTCATCCGGTCATCCAGCTCGCCCGCGGCCATCTGTCCACTGGCGGTGACAAAGCTGATTTCCGGCACGTGATCGGTCAGGAAATCCTCAATCTCTTTCAGATCCTTAATCCGCGGCACGACGTAAAAACTCTGCCCGCCGCGATAATGTTCCCGCAACAACGCCTCGCGGATGGTGACGCCGTCAAATTCACTGACATAGGTTCGAATTGCCAGGCGATCCACGGGTGGTGTCCCAATGACGGACAGTTCACGCACACCCGACAAAGACATTTGCAAAGTTCGTGGGATTGGCGTTGCTGTTAGGGTCAATACGTGAATGTCGGATCGCATGGATTTCAGGCGTTCCTTATGGGTCACGCCGAAATGCTGTTCTTCATCAATGACAAGCAAGCCAAGGTTCTGAAAACGTATGTTTTTCGCTAAAAGTGCATGGGTACCGATAACGATATCAACGGTGCCTTCCGCCATGCCTTTGCGTGTATTTTCGGCCTCTTTTGCTGTGGCAAATTTAGACAGTTGATGAACTTCAATCGGGAACCCCCGGAAGCGTTCAGAAAAGCTTTTGAAATGTTGCCGCGCAAGCAGCGTTGTGGGCGCAATCACGGCAACCTGTGTGCCGGACATTGCCGCAACAAAGGCTGCACGCATGGCGACCTCGGTTTTGCCAAAGCCCACATCACCACAAACCAGACGATCCATGGGTTGCCCCGACGCGAGATCCGCCAACACATCCTCAATGGCGCCCAGCTGATCATCTGTTTCTTGATATGGAAAACGGGCGGCAAAGGCTTCCCAGATTTCCTGGGGTGGTTCCATAATCTGCCCAGACCGCAAAGCCCGTTCTGCGGCAATACGGATTAATTTGTCCGCAATCTGACGAATGCGTTCTTTCAGCTTGGCTTTCTTCGCCTGCCAAGCCCCACCACCCAGTTTATCCAACAGACCTTCGTCTGCACCGAACTTTGACAGAAGTTCAATATTTTCAACGGGAAGGAACAGGCGATCGCCACCGGCATATTCCAATGCGATACAATCATGCGGCGCGCTCATGGCGGTGACAGTTTCAAGCCCGTTGTAACGCCCGACCCCGTGATCGACATGCACGACAAGATCACCAGGCGACAGGCTTTGCGCCTCAGTTAGAAAGTTTTCAGCACGCCGTTTGCGCTTTGGTGCCCGTATCAGACGATCCCCCAGAACATCCTGTTCCGAAATCACGGTCAGTCCCGGGCTTTCAAACCCTGCTTCCAAGGGCCAAATCGCAAGAAACACGCCACCTTCGCCCTCAGGTATGTCGCGGAAATCCTTAATCTCAGTGATCCCAGTCAGCCCTTCATCGGCCATCAAACCACCAAGACGTTCCCGTGCACCTTCAGACCATGAGGCAATCACAACCTGTCCGGTTAAACGTTTTACCTGAACATGATCTTTCAGAGCGCTGAAAAGGCTTACGTTTTCGACCTGTCGTTCAGGTGCGAAGTTTCGACCAATGCGACCGCCTGCATCAATTAACCCAGGTCCTGGTGCCTGCTGCAAAGGTGACAACTGAAGCACGCGACTGTCTTGTACAGAAACGTCAAATGCATCCGCATCCAGATACATTTTTGCAGGCGGAACCGGCTTGTAAATTGTATCAATGCGATTGCGGTCTTTCATGGCAATCTGGCGGGTTTCATATTGATCTACGATCATATCCCAACGGGACCGGATCATCGCATTTACCTGATCATCCAGCGCAATTGTGGCATCAGGAAGGTAGTCAAACAGGGTTTCCAGCCGATCATGGAAAAATGGCAACCAATGTTCGACACCGGCATATTTCATGCCTGCGCTTACATGTTCATACAGTGGGTCATCCGTACCAGCAGCGCCGAATTCGATACGGTAATTCTGCCGGAACCGTGTGATAGCGGCCTCATCCAAGATGACCTCAGACACAGGTGCAAGTTCAATTTTATCAAGCTGTTGTGTGGTGCGTTGTGTCGCGGGATCAAAGTGACGGGCCCCATCCAGAATATCACCAAAGAAATCCAAACGCACAGGTTGCCCGCCGTCCCCGCCTGTGGGGGGAAAGATATCCACAATCCCGCCGCGCAAGGCGTAATCGCCGGGTTCCATCACAGTCGAAGTTTGCGAAAACCCCATGCGCACAAGAAAATCCCGCAGTGCCGTTTCGTTTACGCGTTCACCAACACGCGCGGTGAAACTTGCGCTTTCCAACACTTCGCGCGCAGGGATCTTCTGTGTGGCAGCCTTTAATGTGGTCAAAAGAACAAACGGCGCTTTGACACCTTGCGACAGCCCCGCAAGTGTTGCCATACGCGCAGCGGAAATCGCTGCATTTGGTGAAATACGGTCATAAGCCAGGCAATCCCAGGCCGGAAAATCCAAAACCGTTAACTGTGGTGCAAAAAAAGCAAGCGCGGCCCGCATCTGCGCCAATCGCTTGTCATCGCGCGCGATATGGATCACGGCGCATTGTTTTTTCTCAGCTTCCCGCGCAATCAGCAGTGCATCGCTGCCTTCCGGCGTGCCGCCACATGTGATCTTTTCACCTGCCATCATTACAGCCCCTGTCAGTGGAATACGGTTCAGACACCAAGAACCGTTGCGGAAATATTCTGATACATGCCCCACATTGAAGTTACCAGAATGGAAAACATACCGATCAGCTGAATGTTCAGTCGCAACCGCGCCAACATGTTGATCAAGTCAACGCCGCGGATCTGATTACGCCTAACCGCCAAAGCCGCGCGAACAGATAGAAACATCACGGCGGAAAGTGGAAACAGCAATAAAAACAACGCCTGTGAAAATTCCAGCCAGAATATAAATCCCAGTGTAAACAGGCTGCTCAGCATGAAAAACAACACAATCAACATCACAAACCCACCGATTTCAGACACAGTGTTCAACCGGTTCGTGTTGATACGGATCAGGGCTTCTAGATCTTTGGTGGTCTGATCGGCATCTTCCATGCCGCGGCTGATCTGATTGCGGGCGCGTTGAACGATATCATAGGGCACGCCCAACACCCAATGGCTGGCGGACGACCACATCACCGCAAGGACGATCCAATACCAAAGATTAGAAAAAGATCGCATATCGATCAGTTCAAAGACGCTTTGATAAATATCCACAAGGACCCCTTACCTGGTGAAACATGTTCGTTTGCAAACATGGAAGTTGCCCTATCTGACATATGCCAGCTTGAGCCCGGGTGCAATCCATGCGAACCCTATCATGATTGAAATGAGGTTCACGATGTCTTCCACCAAAATCACCCCATCCTTTCCGCTGTCACGTCCGCGTAGATTGCGCAGTTCAGATGCATTGCGCCGCATGGTACGTGAGAACACATTAACGCCGGATGATCTCATCTGGCCTGTCTTTGTGACTGCGGGAAAAAATCAACGTGATGCAATTGTTTCGATGCCGGGTGTCGAACGCCTATCGATCGATTTGCTGGTTCAGGCTGCAAAAGATGCGTTTAACCTGGGGATACCGGCGATTTGCATTTTCCCTTACACGGATCCTTCCTTAAAAACCGAAGATTGTGCCGAAGCTTGGAATCCGGACAACCTGTCAAACCAAGCTATTCGCGCGATCAAAGACGCGGTGCCTGAGATGATGATCATGACGGATATCGCGCTGGACCCTTATAACATCAACGGTCATGACGGTTATGTTGTTGATGGAAAAATTGTGAATGATCAAACAGTTGAAGCCCTTGTAAAAATGGCAATCGCCCAAGCCGAAGCCGGTGCCGATATCCTTGGCCCGTCTGATATGATGGATGGTCGTATTGGTGCGATGCGCAATGCGCTGGAAACTGAAGGGCATCAGAATGTGTCGATTCTTAGCTATACTGCAAAATATGCATCTGCATTTTACGGGCCCTTCCGGGATGCTGTTGGTGCCTCTGGTGCGCTGAAGGGGGATAAGAAAACCTATCAAATGGATCCAGCCAATTCGGACGAGGCCATGCGCCTTGTTGCGCGGGACCTGTCTGAAGGGGCGGATATGATCATGGTCAAACCCGGCATGCCTTATCTGGATATCTGCCACCGGGCGAAATCCGAATTTGGCGTGCCTGTATTTGCCTACCAGGTGTCCGGTGAATACGCGATGATCAAAGCCGCCGCACAAAACGGCTGGGTCGATGGTGAAAAGGTGATGATGGAAAGCCTGATGGGCTTTAAACGGGCCGGATGTGATGGTGTGCTGACCTATTTCGCACCCGAGGTCGCAAAGCTGCTTCAGGGCTGATTTCCCCTAAAGACACAAAAACGCCATGAAAAAGGACCGTATCCGACAGGATCGGTCCATTTTTTTTGGATTTTGCGTCAAACTGGTTATACCGCCCTTCCCTTTGGTCAATCAGGCTGAACCCATCTGAGACATTTTCGCACACAGTGACGGCAGAGATCGTCAGGCGAACATGTCGTATCAACATAACGAGGGAAAATAATGTCAAATACAGTTTTACTGGCCGTGGACGGGAGTGACGGAAGTCACCGCGCAACCGCCCATGCCATTGCCCGGGCAAAGCTTGGCGGATCTAAGATCCTGCTGGCTTATGTGATCGAATGGTCAGCCTATTCATTTAATACGCCAGAAGAGAACGCCGAACGTCATAAACGCCGCGAGCTGGAAATTGAAAAAGCCACATCTCTGGTTGTGAACCCGGGTGCAGATCGCTTGCGTGAGGCTGGCGTCGAAGTTGAAACCATCGTTCAGCACGGCCCACCCGCAGAAACGCTGATCCGTCTGGCAAAAGAACATGATGTTGCACAGATCGTGATCGGGCGTCGGGGCGAAAGTGGGATCAAGTCGCTGATCTTTGGCTCAGTTGCAGGCAATCTGATCCAGACCTCACCCGTTCCCGTCGTTGTTGTGCCGTAAGGCAAGGTAGAAAGGACATAATATGAAACGCGTTCTGCTGTCCCTTGTGGCACTTATACTATTTACACTCCCTGTCAGCGCCGGAATTGACGAAACCATTAACGAAATCACAAAACCGCTGGCCTCCTTTATCGGGTCCGTGGTGTTTGTCAAAATCCCTCTGTTCGGTGCAGAGCTGCCGATCGTTGTGCTTTGGCTTGTGATCGGTGCGGTGTTTTTCACCGTCTACATGGGCTTTATCAATCTGCGCGGCTTTGGTCATGCGATCAAACTTGTACGTGGCGATTATGCCGATCCGAATTCATCCGGCGAAGTCAGCCACTTTCAGGCACTAGCGACGGCCGTTTCTGGCACCGTAGGCATTGGTAACATCGGCGGTGTTGCGGTTGCGGTGACCGTTGGTGGTGCTGGTGCAACCTTTTGGCTGATCGTTGCAGGTCTTCTGGGCATGTCAACGAAGTTCGTTGAATGTACTTTGGGTGTGAAATACCGCCTTGAGAACGAAGATGGTTCCGTATCCGGTGGTCCAATGTACTACCTTGATAAGGGCTTTTCTGAACTTGGCATGGCTGGTTTTGGCCGTTTCATGGGCATCTTCTATGCGGTTGGTATCTGTATCGGCGCGCTTGGCATTGGCAATATGTTCCAATCAAACCAAGCATATGTTCAGCTGAATACTGTTGCGAACGGCGCACTTGATGGCATGGGCTGGCTTGTAGGTCTGATCCTGGCTGCGGTTGTTTTCGCTGTGATCATCGGCGGCATCAAATCCATCGCACGCGTTACAGAAAAAGTCGTGCCGTTCATGGCAGTCTTTTACTGTGCCTTTGCAATCATTGTGATCCTGATGAACTTCACAGCCCTGCCACAGGCGATTTCAAACATCTTCACGGGTGCCTTCACAGGTGAAGGCGTCGCCGGGGGTGCGCTTGGTGCTTTGATCATTGGTTTCCAACGTGCTGTTTTCTCAAACGAGGCCGGCATCGGTTCCGCTTCTATCGCCCACTCTGCTGTGAAAACATCTGAACCCGTGACCGAAGGTTATGTTTCCCTGCTGGAACCCTTCATCGATACCATCGTGATCTGTACGATCACTGCTTTGGTGATTGGTACAAGCCAAGTGATGGATCCAAACTTTGCGGGCGACGCAACCGGTGTTGCAATGACATCTGCAGCGTTTGAACGCCAGTTCTCATGGTTCCCAACGCCGCTTGCGATCGCAGCCCTGCTGTTCGCTTTTTCAACCATGATCTCTTGGTCCTACTACGGCCTGAAGGGCTGGACATACCTGTTTGGCGAAGGCGCAAGCAGCCAGATGGTTTACAAAGTCATCTTCTGTGTATTCGTCGCTTTGGGCTGCATGGTTCAGCTTGGTCCGATCCTCGATATCTCTGATGCGCTGGTCTTCTTGATCTGTGTGCCAAACATCTTGGGTCTGTATTTCCTCGCACCTATCGTGAAGAAAGAAATGCAGAAATATCAGGCAAAACTGGACAGTGGTGAAATCAAAAGCTACCGCGACTGATTTCTGACACATCGACCAAAGCCCCGCCTCCAGAACTGGTCGCGGGGCTTTTTTTATGCAGGGATCCGCCATTTCAGCTCCAAAAACGCAAATCACCGTGACAGGTCAGTTTTTTTCATTTAGCCTGCGTTTTAAGGGTGAAAACACCCACAGCAATTCAGAGGCGGAACAAAATGAGCACTCTTAAAACACTGACTTCCCGGCGTGGATTTATTCTTGGAACCGGCGCACTGGCAACAACGGCGGCCTGTGGCAATGGCGTTGGTTCAAACGGATCCAGTCGCATTGATGCCCGTGTATCCCAGACTGTACAACATATGTATTCCCAATTTCCCGGAACCCGCGATCTTGCCCGGAAATCTGTTGGCATGCTGGTCATGCCCCTGATCACCGAAGCCGGGTTTGGCATTGGCGGGTCTTTTGGCCGCGGGGCGTTGCAGATTGATGGCGGCACTGTGGATTACTATTCCGCGGCATCCGGCAGCTTTGGTCTGCAGATCGGCGCGAAACAATTCGCCCATGTCCTGTTCTTCATGACCAATGAGGCGCTTTATGATTTCCGCAATAGCCATGGCTGGGCTGCGGGGGCTGATTTGGAATATGCCGTATCCGATCAGGGCGGAGATGTTTCCGCCGATACAACGACTGCGCTGTCTCCGGTTATCGCTGCGATCTTCGGCCAGGCTGGTCTGCACATTGGTGCAACCCTAGAAGGCACAAAATATACCCGCATCATTCCATAGATCCGGAACAGTCCTGAATGAAAAGCCGCCTTGTTTCAGGCGGCTTTTTTATTTTACAGCTTTTGCAAGCGCTTAAACAGGCTTGAAGTGTCCCAGCGGCCCCCACCCATTTTCTGCACATCTTTATAGAACTGGTCTACCAACGCGGTCACCGGCAGGCTTGCACCGTTTTCATCCGCCGCATCCAGACAGATCCCCAGATCCTTGCGCATCCAGTCGACAGCAAACCCATGATCAAAATGATCGTCCAACATGGTTTCATGACGGTTTACCATCTGCCAACTGCCAGCGGCGCCTTTGCTAATCACTTCAACAATTGCTCGCCCATCCAGCCCGGCTTTATCTGCAAAATGCAGCGCTTCGGATAGGCCCTGCACCAAACCTGCAATAGCGATTTGATTGCACATTTTGGCTTTCTGCCCGTCACCACTTTCGCCAATACGGCGACAGATGCTGGAAAACGCGTCAATTGCGTGTTCCGCACGGTCGTAATCGGCCTGCGCACCGCCACACATCACGGACAACACACCGTTTTCCGCTCCGGCCTGACCACCAGACACAGGCGCATCAATAAACCCAATGCCGCTTTGTACCGCAATTGCGTGCAACTCTTTTGTCACAACCTCAGACACTGTGGTGTGATCGATGAACAGGCTGCCCTCTGCCATACCAGCAAAAGCACCGTCATCGCCCAGACAAACAGCGCGCAGGTCATCATCATTGCCAACGCAACAGAAAACCATTTCAGCACCCGCCACAGCTTCGCGCGGAGTCGGCGCAAAATTGCCACCGTGTTCATCCGCCCAGGCCTGCGCTTTTGTGGTTGTTCTGTTGTATACACACAGCTCATACCCCTTAGAAGCCAGGTGTCCCGCCATCGGATACCCCATCACACCCAGCCCCAGAAATGCCAGTTTACCCATGATCTTCCCCATTTCTTTGAATTGCTTTTCACATGTCCATTTCGTAATGAAGTGGAAACATAAAAAGGTCAATTCCGACACCCCCGGAATGCAGTTATAAAGGCAGTTACATGGCGCGACTTATTCGCTGGACGTTCAGAACTTTTGCATCCCTTTGCGTCTTGGCTGTCTGTGCGGTTCTGATGGTCTGGTATCTGGCAACGCGATCCCTGCCCGATTATGACATGGATTACAGCCTGACGGGGCTGACTGGCCCTGTTGAGATCATCCGCACCAACGCCGCTGTACCCCATATTTTTGCTGAAACCGATCAGGATGCTTGGTTTGCCCTTGGTTTTGTCCATGCACAGGACAGGATCTGGCAAATGGTTATCGCACGGCGCACATCCCAAGGCCGCCTATCCGAAGTGTTCGGCGCTGACACTGCAGATACGGATGAAATCATGCGCCGCCTTGGTCTCTATACCGCTGCGCAGCGTTCTGTAGACGCCATTGATCCCAGTTCCATGACCGTTCTGAACGCATATTCTGCGGGTGTGAATGCTTGGATTGAGACCATCAACACCCAAGCTCTGGGTCGTGGTGCGCCAGAATTCTTCTTATTTCCGGGCACAGTGGAACCCTGGCAACCCGCCGACAGCATCGCCCTTGTTAAACTGATGGCGCTGCGCATGTCCGGACAACTAGAACAGGATATTCTGCGCACCCGTGCGGCGTTGCGCCTGTCCCCCGAACAGCTGGCGGATCTTTTGCCCGATGTGCCCGGAGAAGCCATCGGAGCCCTGCCTGGATATGCGGACCAACAAAGCGCCCTGCAACGCCCAACCACAGTTGCATCGGTATTTGATGAAATTCAGGGCGTTGCCACACTTCGTGGCGCCTTTGGTTCTGCAGGATCAGAACTGGGCACGCATATTTCATCGCCAGATCTGCCCCTGTCTCCTTTTCCCCGCCGTGCTTTCGCTGGGGCCTCAAACGTTTTTGCCGCAGCGCCTTCACGTTCGGCCTCCGGTGCAACGCTGTTGGCCAATGATCCGCATTTCGATCTTTCCGCACCCTCTGTCTGGTATCTTGCCAGAATGGAGTTGTCCGATGGGGGCCTGATTGGTGCAACTCTACCAGGTATCCCTGGTGTGTTATCTGGTCGGACAGATCATCTGGCTTGGGGGTTTACCGCAAGCACATTGGATGATCTTGATATCTTCCTCGAGGAAACCAATCCCGACAACAGCAATGAGTATCGATCCGCAGCTGGTTTCACTGCGTTTTCAGAACGTCAGGATAGAATACTGATCAAAGGGTCCTCTCCCCGCAACATCACCCTCCGCTGGAGCGAAAACGGCCCTATCATTCCCAACTGGCACTATAATGTTGGCGATATTACCCCTCCTGGTTTCCAGGCCGCGATCTCATGGACCGCACTGTCACCTTCCGACACAACCATCGAAACCTTTATCAAACTGGCGTCTGCTTCAAACATCGACGACGCGCTTGATGCAGGCGAAAGCTATATCGCGCCATCGATCAATCTGACGTTTGCTGAACCCACGCGCATCGCCATGAAAACCCTCGGAGCATTTCCCAAACGGTCTTTCCGCCAAATCGGCCAAGGGCGTATTCCAGCGATGGGCGCAGTTGCGGAAAATCAATGGCAGGGCCGTCTGCCCTATGACGCCAATCCCGAATTTATTGAACCGACCGGTGGGATCCTTGGCAATACAAACAACAAAATCACCGATGCGCCCTTTCCCCGGCATATGACGTTCAACTGGGGGGACAGTCAGCGGGTGCAGCGTTGGAAATTCCTGATGCAGAACAGACGTGTACATACACGTGACAGTTTCATCGATGTCCAACTTGATGAGGTTTCCACAGCCGCACGCACCCTTTTGTCCCTTGTTGGGGCGGAACTTTGGTACAACGGCACACCTGCCCCCGCAGGCACAGCAGAACGTCGTCGCCAGAAAGCGCTGGAACTTTTGTCCGTGTGGAATGGGGAAATGAACGAACACCTGCCTGAACCCCTGCTATACGCAACTTGGATGCGCCATCTACAAGATCGCCTGATCCGGGATGAGCTGGGGGATCTTGCGGATGAATTCAAAAGCCTTGAACCGCTGTTTTTAGAACGCGTCTTCCGTGACATCGATGGGGCCGCACGTTGGTGTGATGTGGTTCAGTCATCGACTGTGGAAACCTGCCCTGAAATGGCGCAGGCTGCGCTTGATGAATCCCTGATCTGGATCGAAGAAAACATCGGTGGCACACCAGAAAGCCAGCGTTGGGGCGATCAGCACGAAGCCTGGCAGGATCACGATGTTCTGGGTAAAAACACAATGCTGGGCTGGGTCGTGAATATTCGCCAATCCACCAGCGGCGGTGACGAAGCCCTCATGCGGGGCCGCATGATTGGCACAGGCGAAAATCCCTATGCCAATATTCATGCTGCAGGCTATCGCGGTGTCTATGACTTTGCCGATCCGGACAGTTCCGTTTTCATCCTGTCCACAGGCCAGTCAGGACATCCGTTGTCGCGCTTTTATGACAATCTGGGAGAGCTGTGGAGACGGGGTGAATACATCCCTATGTCCCTTGATCCGGAACTTGCGCGTGCCGCAAATGCAGGCACCTCCACGCTAACACCTATTGTTTCTTCTGAATGAAAATAAATGGATACCGGGAAAAACTAAAGTTCCCGGTATCTCTTTTTCTGTCGTGCCGTCCAAAGAAGATCCAGATGAAATCCGTCTTCTTCCTGACGTTCAGCTTCCACCACGCCCTGTTCAAACAACCACGCACGTTTGCGCCCGTCAGACCATGGCAAGACAATGGTTTCTTCGGTTTTTGGATCCGTCAGACTGTCAGACACCACCTCAAGAAGGTCATCCAAGCCCTGCCCGGTTAAAGCGGAAATCGCGAAATGGTCGTCCGAACGTTCAGCCCGGATCATGAGCGCTTCACGGCTGGCGTCATCCACAAGATCCAGCTTGTTCCAGACTTCAATCTGTTTGGTGTCTTCCCCAATGCCCAGCGTTGACAGAATTTCGGCCACATCTTTGGCCTGGGTTTCTGTGTCTGGGTGGGAAATGTCACGCACGTGCAAGATTAGGTCTGCGCTCAGAACTTCTTCAAGCGTCGCCCGGAAAGATGCCACCAGTTCGGTCGGAAGTTCCGAAATAAAACCAACGGTATCAGACAGGATCACATCGCGGCCAGATGGCAGTTTCACCGACCGCATTGTTGGATCAAGGGTTGCAAACAGCATGTCCTTGGCCATGACTTTTGCGCCGGTCAGATAATTGAACAGCGTCGATTTCCCGGCGTTGGTATAGCCAACCAGCGCAACAATTGGATAAGGCACTTTTGCCCGGGCAGATCTGTGCAGATCCCGGGTTTTTACAACCTTTTCCAGCTGTCGACGTAGACGCACAATTTGATCATCAATGGCCCGACGGTCCGCTTCGATCTGGGTTTCCCCAGGACCGCCAACAAAACCCAGCCCGCCCCGCTGGCGTTCCAAGTGTGTCCAGGCCCGAACAAGACGGGTCCGTTGATATGACAGTGCCGCCATTTCCACCTGAAGCACACCTTCACGGGTTTGCGCGCGGTCCGAGAAGATCTCAAGGATCAGCCCCGTCCGGTCCAGAATTTTGACGCTCCAGGCTTTTTCAAGGTTGCGCTGTTGCACAGGCGTCAGAGGCCCGTCAACAATCACAAGTTCCACCTCATTATCGGCCAGCATATTACCCAGCTCGTTGGTTTTTCCGGAACCAAACAAAAAGCCAGGGCGCACTTTTGGCAAAGGCACAATTGTCTGACCAGCAACTTCAAGACCGGGCAAGGCCGCGGTCAAAGCCACACCTTCCCCCAAAGCATGTTCAGCGGAACGACGGCCGCTGTCTTTGCGCGGGTCAGATGATTTTATATCGGGATGCAGCACCCAGGCACGGGTGGGCTGTTCCTGTCGGTCAATCGTCAAAGGTTACTCTTCTTCACCTTCGTACAGGCTGATCGGCTGGGACGGCATGATTGTTGAAATCGCACCTTTAAACACCAGCTGTGATTGCCCGTCACGACGCAACAGCACACAGAAATTATCAAACCAAGAGATAACCCCTTGAAGTTTAACACCATTGATCAGGAAGATCGTCACAGGAACCTTGCTTTTACGCACATGGTTAAGGAATGTTTCCTGAAGGTTTTGCTTATCGGCAGCCATAGGTTTTACCTTTTTTGTTCTTCTCGCCGGTCTGAAATCCGTCAGAAGACTGACATATCAGACTGTTTTTCTTGTTCAGTTCGGGGCGTGTCCGGAAACCTCACCCCTCCGTCGGGTCTATTTCAGCCTGAAAACAAAGCAATATGCAACATCCTTTTGCAGAATTTATGCATTGTTTTCCCTATTTGCGCCAGAAATCGGGGTTCAGCAGTGCTATAATTGCCAGGGTTTCCATCCGGCCCATGATCATTGCGACGCCCGCAATCACCTGACCACCACTGGAAAGTTCAGCCCAGGAATGGGCATCTGTGGCAACAACATCCGGTAATGGGCCCGTGGTGGACAGCGCCGCAACCGCAAAAACAAAGGCCGATTCAAAATCCAGCCCGGTCAACGCCAGGGCAAGACTGATCCCCGCAATGCTGACCGCCATCATCATAAAGAAGATCCAGGCCATATAGGCCCCTTGCCGCCCCAAGTGTCGTGTATCTTCGCCGACACCGGACACAATATGCGGATGCACCAGGGTCTCCATTTCCTGAAGGCCATGTTTATAAAGCGCATAGACCCGCAGCAGTTTCACACCACCAGCCGTCGTCGCAACACCACCTCCAACCATGGCAAGCCCCAGCAGGATCAAGCCAGGCGTTGGCAGACCTGACCAGCCACGCGCATCAGACCAGGCAACACTTTCAAATCCAGTGGTCGTCAGGAAGGACAAAACCGTGAATGCTGCGCCCCAAAACGCGCTGATCGCCGCAGTCAGGTTCTCCTGGTCGTTGAATTCCAACGCCCCCCACCAGTGGCGGGCAAACAAAAGGGTCGGCACCGTCAGAACCAAAGCAATTCCCATGCGAAATTCCGGGTCTTTCGGCAGACGCAACAGGCTGTCTTTCTGGGTTTCCGGTGCAAATGTCAGCCGTGAGATTGCAAAGAACAGAAAGATAAAGATCAGCATTTCCCCCGGAAAACCACTGCGCGCACCTTCAATCCCACCGACCGGCGAAATGCCACTTGTGGAAAGCGTCGCCATCGCGTGACACAAGGCAACAAAGCCTCTGTCACCACTGATAAACAGGAACGCCCACAACGCCACCGTCAGCCCCACATAGATTGGCCCAAGATGACGTGCATGATGCGCCAGACGTTTCGCAGGCGAGGCTTCACTGCCAATCCAGGTGAAATAGGTTCCGGTTCGGCTGCCACGGGATCGCGCGGTGACTTCAAATCCACCAAGATTCAGCGGCGCAAGGATGGCAATCGCCACCAGCCAAATGAAAAAGCCGCCCATCCAACCCACAAGGCTACGCCAGAAATGCAGGCTGCGTGGCAGGCGTGAGGGATCATCAAACAATGTCGCCCCGGTGGTGGTAAACGACGACAACATTTCAAAGTAAGCATTTGAAAAGCTGGTATTTTGCAGAGCTTCATAGAAAGGCACAGCCAGCATCACCGGCATAAATACCCAAGCGCCAACCAGCGACAGAAGGTGACTTTGCAGAACCGAACGCCCACGGTTGCTGTCTGTCGCAATCGCGATCAGAGCCGTCAGAATAAAGAACAAAACACCGCCATACAGGAAAACCCGCGCAACATGATCTTCGTCGAGCAGAACCGCCATAAAAGAAACTGGCAACATCGACAGGGCGGCTATCCCCATCAAAATAACCATGAACGGTAGGCGAAGGATCCGGTTCAGCATGATCAGAAGAAATCTACGGAAACCTGAAGCAGACGTTCGACTTCGGCCACATCCGCGGCCATCGCAAACATCGCAATCACATCGCCTTCATCAATGCGTGTCCCGCCCGTAGGACGCATCACTTTGTCCCCTTTTCGCAAAGCCCCAATCAGCACGCCTTCCGGAAAATCAATGTCACGGATGTTATGCCCACATATGGGCGATGTAGACAAAACCTGTGCTTCGATTACTTCGGCTTCGGCGTTACCGATTGAATAAATCTCGCGCACCCGGCCATGCCGGATATGGCGCAGAATAGAACTGACAGTGGTCACACGTGGGTTGATATATGCATCAATGTTCAGGGGCTGCATCAACGAGGTCAGGGTTGGATCATTGATCAGACAAATCGCCATTGGGCATCCCGCCGCCTTGGCGCGCACAGCCGTCAGTAGGTTCACCTTATCATCGTCCGTCACCGTCAGAACCGCATCGGCAGAGGTAATATTAGCCTCAGCCAACAGATCCGAATTCATCCCGTCTCCGTTCAGAACGATGGTCCGTTCCAGCGCATCCGCCGCGATTTCAGCGACGTCGCGATCCATTTCAATCACACGCGCCCGGATACGGCTTTTTTCCTGTTCCAGCGCGTGAGCAACAGCAAGGCCAACATTCCCCCCGCCAACGATCACCACACGTTCCTGTTTTTTCGACGATTTCCCAAACACATCCAGGGTGCGGGTCAGATCATCACGTAGGGTGAAAACATAAATCTCATCCCCAGCAAACAGCTGATCCCCGGCTTCAGGTGCAAACAGTGATCCCTCACGCCGCACACCAACAACCGTTGCGGACAGTGTCGAAAACAGATCGGTCAGTTGACGCAATGGTGTGTTCAGAACCGGACAATCTTCGTCCAATATGATGCCCAACATATCCACGCTGCCATCAAGAAAACTTTCGCGGTCAAAGGCAGATGGCGCGGTCAGGCGTTTTAGCGCGGCCTCTGCCACTTCGCGTTCCGGGCTGATCACCACGTCAATCGGCATGTGATCACGGCGATAAAGATCCGAATAGATCGCATCAAGATATGACTGGCTGCGCAAACGTGCGATTTTGCGTGGAATGGAAAAAACCGAATGGGCAACCTGACAGATCACCATATTGACCTCATCCGAATAGGTCGCAGCAATGATCATATCTGCATCACGCGCACCGGCCCGGGTCAGAATATCGGGATAGGACGCGGAACCTGCAATGCCCTGCACATCCAGCGTATCCGTGGCACGTCGGACCAATTCTGGATTGTTATCAACAACGGTTACATCGTTGTTTTCACCAGATAAATGCCGGGCAATTTGCCAGCCAACCTGCCCTGCTCCGCAGATGATAACTTTCATCACACTATCCTTTTGTGCCACATATTGCGCTGGTTTTCGTCGTCATAACATCAGTTGCAAGTCAGAAACAGCCCAACTGTATTGCAGCCTATTCTACAGCTTCGGTTTCATCCACATGGGCAACGCGCGCCCCGGCTTTGCTAGAGGTCACAACATTCAGTGACTTTAGCTTGCGATGCAACGCCGAACGTTCCATGCCTACAAAGTTAGCCGTCTTCGAAATATTGCCGCCAAACCGGTTGATCTGTGTCATCAGGTATTCCCGTTCAAACAACTCACGCGCTTCGCGCAAGGGCAATGTCGCCAGGGTGCCGGATAGAATAACACGACCGTTCTCTGCGGGTTCATCACTGCCTTGTGGCAGCTCGGAGACTTCGATAACGCCGCTATTTCCTTCAAGGATCAGAATACGTTCCAGCAGGTTCTTAAGCTGACGCACATTCCCAGGCCACAGGCTGGTCTGCAGGGCTGCACATGCATCCTCAGAAAGTTCTCGCAACGGCAGACCCTGACTTTCGTTCAGACGTGCGATGAAGTATTCGGCCAGTTCCGGAATATCTTCACGACGGTCTTCCAGTGAGGGCACAGAGATCGGCACAACATTCAGCCGGTGGTAAAGTTCTTCCCGGAAACTGCCCTTGGCAATTTCTTCAACCAGATCTTTATTGGTGCTGGAAATCACCCGGACATCCACAAGTACTTCCTGCTTGCCACCTTCCCGCATGAACTTTTGATCCACAAGAACGCGCAGAATTTTTGACTGCGTCCCCAAAGGCATATCAGCAACTTCATCAAAGAACAGAACCCCGCCATTGGCCTGCTCCAGTAGACCAGGTTCAACGCTGCCATCGGGGTTTTCGCTGCCAAACAGAACCTCTTCCATGCGATCGGGTTCGATGGATGCTGAATTCACAGAGACAAAGGGTGCTTCATTGCGGTTGGATTCCGCATGCACGTAGCGTGCAGCAATCTCTTTACCTGATCCGGCAGGCCCGGTCAGCATCACACGACCGTTGGATTTGGTCACTTTATCCAGCTGTGATTTCAATGCTTTAAAGGCAGGACTGCTGCCCACCATTTCATCCGAACTGTCGTCCTGACGCTTTAGTTCCTGGTTTTCGTGGCGCAGCTTTGATGCTTCCATAGCGCGGCGCACAACCACCATCAACTGGTCGATATTGAAGGGTTTTTCAATGAAATCATAGGCACCCTGGCGGATCGCAGCGACGGCAATTTCAATGTTGCCATGCCCCGAAATGATCACCACAGGAATGCTTGGCTTTTCACGCTTAATGGTTTTTAGGATATCAATCCCGTCCATATTGCTGTCTTTCAGCCAGATATCGAGCACCATAAGCGCCGGCGGGTTTTCTTCCACCAGTTTCATGCATTCATCTGAGTTTTTCGCCAGACGCGTCGAATAGCCTTCATCCTGCAAAATGTCGGAAATCAACTCTCTGATATCGCGTTCATCATCCACAATAAGAATGTCGTTCATAGGAACCTCACACTGCTTTCTTTGTTTCTGTGGCCGCAGCTTCGGTCAAAGGCAAAAGGACAATCGCCTTTGCACCTCTGTGGCTACAGCCTTCAAATTCATCCGCATCGGTCAGTTCAAGCGAACCGCCGTGCTCTTCGATAATCTTTTTGACAATAGGCAGGCCAAGACCTGTCCCACTGTCACGTGTTGTTACATAGGGTTCAAACAGACGCGCCCGATCTTCAGGCAGGCCATTCCCATTGTCACTGATTACGATTTCCATCTGATCGCCTCTCACGTTCAGAGTCACATGTACCCTTGGCCGGTAATGCGGCGTGGCACGGTTGTTTTCGATAAAGGTAGTTGTCGCTTCACCGGCGTTTTTAATCAGATTTGTTAGGGCCTGAGAAATCATCGTCTGATCAAATTCCGCCATAAGGGCCTGATCCGGCAGCAAAGATGTGACGTCCACATTTTCCTGGCCGCTTTGCTGCAAAGTCACGGCGTCGCGAACCAATGCTGTCATGTCAGCCGTGCGACGTTCAGGTTCAGGCATACGCGCAAACTGTGAAAACTCATCCACAATACGGCGTAGATCGCCTGTCTGACGAATAATCACATCCGCCAGCTGAACAAGCGTTGCCCCATCATCAGCAGACAATTTGGGTTCGTATTTGCGTTTCATCCGTTCAGCAGACAGCTGAATCGGTGTCAAAGGGTTCTTAATTTCATGGGCAATGCGCCGTGCCACGTCACCCCAAGCCGCCATTCGCTGGGCGGATACAAGATCGGACACGTCATCAAAGGCGATCACATAGCCTTCCTCTGCGCCTTCTTTATTGCGACGGGTTGCCATCCGAACCAGAAGAATTTCCTGTTTTCCGTGCCGGGTCACACGGATTTCTTCCTGAATGACATCCCGCTCTGTGCCTTGTAGTTTTTCAAACAAGGACGAAAATTCAGGCACTGCGACTGAAATGGCATCAGGGGCTGCGTCTTCTGCATCATGTGGGTGCATGGACAAAATACCTGTCGCGGCACGGTTCACGAACGCAATATTTCCTTCGTTGTCCAGCCCGATCAGCCCCGCAGTGACCGACGATAGAACAGAGTCAAACAACCGTCGCCGACGTTCGATCTGGCGGGTATTTTCAATCAGATTGTCACGTTGCGCCCGCAGCTGCAGGGTCATCTGGTTAAAAATCCGGCTCAGCATCGCGATTTCATCGTCGCCTTCTTCTTCCCGCACCTGCACGTCAAAATCACCTGCACCAACCTTTTGCGCGGCACCAGCAAGCTGTCCAACAGGACGCGCCAGACGTTCAGCAAACCACAGGCCAAGCCAGATGGCTGCAAGAATGAGAATAACGGCAAACCCCAAATAAAGCAGGCCAAATTCAAACAACAGGCGCCCACGTTCACTTTCCAGCTGCTGATACAGCCCGGCGGTTTCGCGGGTGTCATCCAACAAAGACAGCAATTCGCCGTCAACCGTCCGGCTGACATAAAGCATATGATCCGGATAGTTGCGCAACGCGATCAATACCCTGAATTCATTGTTTTCCCAGTCCTGAATAACCGGAACTTCACCGATCAGGGCTTTCGCAAGAATTTGGGGCTGAATAGATTCAAAATTAAACAGATATGATTGGAAACCACGGCTGCGCAACGCCCCGGCCCCATCCACCACAAAAGCTTCCTTCAGCCCCCGTTGAACTTGGGCCTGACCCTGAGACAAAACAGCTTGCAATTCGCCATCTGACAGCAAGACCCCGCGTCGGCTGCGTTCATCTTCCAGATATCGCGCCAATGCACGTGCATCCCGGGTCAGATCACGGCGGTGCTCCGCTTCATAGGCCTCCGCAGCACTCAGCGAAGATCCGACAACTGTGCGTACACGATCTGAAAACCAGCCTTCCAATCCAAAGTTGATTGTAAGCGCCGCAAAAACCGCCACAAGAACCGCAGGCAACAAAGCCACGATTGCAAACACACCGGTCAAGCGCAGGTGAAGACGGGATCCAGCGGACCGCGCCCGTCTCGCCGAAATCATCTGGGCAATACGTTGTAAAACAAGGGTCGCGATCGCCAGAACGTAAATGAAATCGATCAGCAGAACAGGTCGCAACCAATGTTCGTTTCCAACCGTTTCAAATGGTCCCAAGACGAGGAAAGTCAGCACAGCAAGAATTGGGCCGAGAACCACAAGCCCCAGCGTAAACATTGTCTGAACGCGCCGACGTTTGCGCAGCATATTCAGTTTATTCAGCGTTGCGTGTCTGCCGCGCAGCTGCATGTCCGTCCCTACCCATGATGTGCCGGACAGAGCGATTTCTTCTCACTGCCTGGCGCCGCCAAAATCGGTGACTTTTTTGTATTGAAACATATTCGTCACTCTATGTTGCCGTTTTACATCATTTTGCGACCGCGTGTCACGCGAATATCCAGATCTGTCAATTTCTTGCGCAGGGTATTTCGGTTAATCCCCAGAAGTTCAGCACATTTCGCCTGATTTCCATGGGTGTTTTCCAGGGAAATTTCGAACAATGGGATCTCCAGCTCACGCAAAATACGTTGATATAACCCAGGCGGAGGCAACGTATCCTGGTGTAAATCAAAGTAACGACGTAGATGGCGCGCAACACTTTCCCCCAGATTATCGCTGTGTGGATCGACTGCGGGGCCCGCCCCACCTGATGTTCCATGTCTCGGATCACCAGGCAAAACCCCGCCGATCAACGTTTCTGGCCTGTGAGAACGAAAAGAACTGCCCCCATGTGAATCCAGATCCTGTTGCAAAGCTAGCTTCACATCATCCCCGGAAATAACCGTATTTGAACCAATCGCCACAATCTGCCGGATGGTGTTTTTGAGCTCACGTATATTGCCCGGCCACCGGTGGTTTTTCAAAGCAACTTCCGCCTCCGGGCTTAAGGCGCGTGCAATGCCGTTGCTGCGCCCAACGCCAGGCCCCTGATCATCAAGGTCATTCGCCTGCAGAAATTCTTCTGCCAGAACGACAATATCCCCGCGGCGATCCTGCAACGCAGGAACGTGAATTTCGACCCCCTTCAACCGATAATACAGATCCTGACGGAACTCTCCGGCTGTCAGATACTGCGACAAATCATGCTGGCTTGTGGCAATCAAACGGGGCGCAACGCTGTCGGAAATACTGTTCAACCGGTCCAGAAACCGGTTCAACTTCAGTTGCTCATCGGCGGTGTAATCGGCAGGCTCATCCAGTATAAGTGTCCCCCCGGACAGCGCCGTCAGCAATGCATCTTCATCCGCCCTGATCCCGGGCAACGTTGGATCCAGCACGATGACCGCCCGTTCGGACCGTTCCCCCAGACTGTGAATGGCCCGTGCAACCCGGGATTTACCGGAACCGCTGGCACCGGAAACAAGCACAGGAATATCTGTATTCGTAATGCGCGCTATGGTCTGAAATACGGATTGCATTTCCACCGAACGACCGCTCAACGCGATCTGATGCCCCTCATTCGCTGCTTTAGCTGTAGGAACAGGTGTTTTAACGCCCTGTGGTGCTTTTGCCTGCCCTGGCGTTTCCTTCAAAGCCATCGCAGACCGATGCATCAGATCCGGCAGATCAAACGGTTTCGGCAGATAATCCCAGGCCGCAGCTTCATTCGCACGAATTGCCGTCATGATGGTGTTTTGGGCAGAAATCACAATGACAGGCAAACCTGGCCGCAGCTCTGCGATCCGAGGGATCATTTCGATACCGTTTCCATCGGGCATCGCCACGTCGGTGATCACCAGATCCCCCTTACCTTCGGCCACCCAACGCATCAGGGTTGTCAGCGAAGACGTCGCATGCACCTGCATGCCAGCGCGTGTCATGGCCTGGGATAAAACCGTGCGGATTGTACGGTCATCATCCGCAATTAATACTGTTCCGTCCATCACTTATCCCCCATCTTTAATTCTGATATCTGGCCAGATTTCCCAGCATCTGCCAACGGCAGAGAAATTGAAAAACACGTTTGCCCCGGTTCAGATACAACGCGGATCAGCCCGCCGTGCATCTCTACAATATGCTGCACCAATGCCAGCCCAAGCCCGGTTCCGTTCTGCTTGCCGCTGACAAAAGGATCAAAGATCCCGGCCAGTAGCGCGTCCGGAATACCGCAGCCATTGTCTGTGATCTCAACATGCAGTGGCAGTGTCTCAACACCACCGTCTGGCATGGATCGGCGCAGCCCCTGTTCGTAAAAACTGCGTATATGTATTTCGGGATTATGCTTGGCTGATGTTGTCTTATTCAAGGCCTCAGCGGCGTTCTTTAAAAGGTTCAGAAACACCTGAACCAACTTATCCGCATCCCCTTTGGTATCCGGCAACGAAGGATCATAGGCCCGGGTTATCTTTACGTCTTTGGCAAACCCGAGACTTGCAGACTGTACAGCCCGATCCAGAACATCATGAATGTTCACGGGCGTGCCGTCCGGCGGCAATACATTGCCAAATACTTCGACTTGCGACAACAATTTCACGATACGCTGACATTCGCCAACAATCAGATCTGTCAGTTCAGAAACTTCTTCATTTCCAGACATTTCAATCAGTTGGGCCGCACCGGTGATCCCTGCCAAAGGGTTCTTAATTTCATGGGCCAACATATCTGCCATGCCAACCACCGACCGCGTCACTCCATCAGGGGATGACAGGTTCTGAACCTTTGCCGGGGTTTCAGATGTCTGAAAAATAACCAAAAAACCTGCATCCACCGGCAAGACCTGCGCATGACATTCCAGCTGTGGGGCATTTCGAAACCTCAGCTTCATATCATTCACAGTCACCCCGGGTTTGCCGCTGCGAATATGGTTCAAAAGGTCTGTGATTGGCGGATGTGCTTCCATGATCTGATCAGGCAACGCCGCTAACATACCACGTTCTGATAGATGAAAACGCACCTGCGCCGCTGGGTTGGAACGCAGAATACAACCGCCGGCATCCAGCATCAGCATCGGAGACGGCAAAATTGACCAAAGCTCTTCTGAGGGAATGATATCAGCGCGTGTCATCACAGGCCTCGCTTTCCTGTTCAGTCAGCGCATCACTCAGCAAGGACAGAACCGTCGCAGGGGAACGTTCTGTCAGAACGGCGCGCCGCAGCTGGGCCCCTGTACCTGCTTCGTCCATATACCAACCCAGATGTTTGCGCGCGGTTCGGTTGCCAAGATCCGCACCGTAAAATGACAACATCGCCTCATAGTGCCCCGCGACCATATCAACCAGATCAGCCCCCACTGGTACGATGGGCGATGGCGTGCCGTATATAGACGCCGCGACCTGCGCCAACAGCCAAGGTCGCCCCTGCGCGCCGCGCCCAATCATAACACCATCAGCAGACGAAAGTCTCATCGCTTCAACAGCATCCGCATCGCTTTTAATGTCGCCATTTGCGACAACCGGAATGGAAACCGCCCGCTTTACGGCCCGAATAGCAGCCCAATCTGCCTTGCCTTTGTAAAATTGACAGCGCGTGCGCCCGTGAATTGTCAGCATCTGAATGCCCGCCGCTTCCGCCCGTCGCGCCAGCTCTGGCGCATTCAGCATTGTGTCATCCCAGCCAAGTCTGGTTTTCAAAGTAACGGGCAGATTTGTCGCGGCAACCACCGCTTCGATCAAGGTCAGGGCATGATCCAGATCTTTCAGCAATGCAGAACCGGAATATCCGTTCACAACCTTCTTTGCCGGACATCCCATATTAATATCGATAATACGGGCACCATTTCCTTCGACAATGCGTGCGGCTTCGGCCATCCAAGATGCTTCGCGCCCTGCCAGCTGAACCGACGTATTTTCCACTTGAAAACCAAGTTCGGCTTTTTCGCGCACACCAGGTTTGCTTTGCACCATTTCCTGGCTTGCAACCATTTCGCTGACAACAAGGCCTGCACCAAAACCGGATACAAGATTGCGAAACGGAAGATCCGTGATCCCCGCAAGCGGCGCCAGTAAAACAGGCGCATCAATCGCAATATTGCCAATTTTCAAAGTCACAGCATGATCCCTTCACGTCTCTGAACCACTGCAAGTCAGCAAACATCAATTGCCGCGCAGCAAAATACGCCTAAACCCTAGACGTGTGCACAAATTATAGGCAAAAACCACAGCACATGCATCATAATTAATCAAATAGCGGAAGCCAATTGCCCCCAGGGCAGCGAATGCATAGACAGGACAAAACGAAACTACATCTTCTCCCGGGTCTCATGCAAAAGACAAAAAATGCTGTCATCATTGTTTCTGCCGGTTCCGGCACACGGGCCGCTGCGGGTAGATCCGACGCCTTGCCCAAACAATACCAGGATCTGTCTGGTCAACCGATTGCAGCATACAGCATCGATCAGTTTGCCCGCCACAGCGACATTGATCTGATTGTTCTGGTGATCCGACCATCAGACCGAGAATTCGTAGAAACGAACATTAAGTACGCAACACAACCCCATGTAATTATTCAAGATGGCGGCAAAGAACGAGATCAATCCGTTCGCATGGGACTGGCCCGTATCCCTGATGATTTTGACAATGTTCTTATCCACGATGCCGCCCGCCCCTTGGTATGTGAGAAAATCATTTCTGACGTCTTAAATGCCTTGCAACACACCCCAGGTGCGGCTCCGGCTTTGCCTGTAACCGATGCCCTATGGTACGGCAGCAGCAATCAGGTTGAGGCCAGCAAAAGCCGACAAAACCTGTGGCGCGCACAAACCCCGCAGGGATTTCACCTGCAAGCCATCCGTCAAGCCCATGCTAACTGCTCTATACAGGCCGCTGATGATGTGGAAGTTGCCCGCACTCACGGACTTGAAATCCGGATTGTTCCGGGATCTGAAGACAACATAAAAATCACCCATCCAGAAGATTTCGCCCGTGCGGAACTTCTGTTGAACAAAAACCGGACGGCACAAATGGATATACGAACAGGCAACGGATATGATGTCCACAAATTCGGAACCCGCGAAGATGGCGCGAATGATTACGTCACCTTGTGCGGCATTCAGGTGCCCCACACCACCGGGCTTTTGGGCCATTCAGATGCTGACGTCGGCATGCACGCCATCACAGATGCCATTTATGGTGCGCTTGCGGAAGGTGACATCGGGCGTCATTTCCCCCCGTCCGAAGCCGAATGGAAGAACGCTGACAGCCGCATCTTCCTAAAACATGCTGTTGATCTTGCCCAAGGAAAAGGGTTTTCCATCAGCAATATAGATTGCACCTTGGTTTGCGAATTTCCAAAGATTGGGCCCGTTGCAGATAAGATGCGCCATTGCCTTGCCGAAATAACGGGCCTTGATCTGGAACGCATTTCGGTCAAAGCCACCACATCTGAAAAACTGGGCTTTACCGGACGTGGTGAAGGCATTGCGTCCATCGCGACGACAACTTTAATCAAACTGTAAAAGGCTGCAAAGCGATGCAAAAAACAATAGCCCGATCGATTGCTGTCTTCTTTGGTGCCGGTCTTCTCAAACCCGCACCCGGCACATGGGGATCTGTTGCCGCTGTCTTTACCGGATGGGGGCTGCATAGTCTTGGCGGAACAAACCTGTTGGCCTTTGGTGTGGTTGCATCCTTTCTGATCGGTTGGTGGGCAACCGCTGTGTCCACCCGCGGCCAAGATGATCATGACCCGTCAGAAATCGTGATTGATGAGGTCGCCGGACAATGGCTGGCCTTGCTGCCGGTATCCATCGGCGCATCCCATGCCGGCGTGGCTTTTGGCGCGCTTTGGCCCGGGATACTGGTGGCTTTTGTCGCATTTCGTCTCTTTGATATCACCAAGCCTGGTCCGGTTGGCTGGGCCGATCGCCGGGATGATTCACTTGGTGTGATGCTGGATGATGTCATCGCCGGCGTTCTGGCCGCTATTGCGGTTATGATCGGGGCCGCTATCAGCCATGGGATACCTGCCCTGTGAACGCCCCAGATCAGCTGATATTACTGATAGAAACAGCCCTTTCGACGGGTAAAACGCTGACCTGTGCAGAAAGTTGTACCGGTGGAATGCTGGCTGCCGCCCTGACGGAACGTCCCGGATCATCTGCGGCGTTTGAATATGGGTTTGTGACCTATTCCAACACCGCAAAACAGAAACTGTTGAGCGTGCAGCCCGCGACACTTTCGCAATTCGGTGCTGTGTCTGAGCAGGTTGTCCGTGAAATGGCCACTGGTGCAATCAAGGCCTCTGGTGCAAATCTGTCCGTTGCCATCAGCGGCATCGCAGGACCCGGCGGATCTGATCACAAACCAGAAGGTCGCGTATGCTTTGCCACGGCCAACACATCACACGACTCATGCCTTCAGGTATTTAGCGAAACCGTCGAATTCGGGGCATTGGGGCGTGAAAACGTCAGATTATCCGCAAGAGATCACGCAATCCAATTGCTGCTGAATGCCTTGAATACGGGCAAAGGCTTACGTTAGGTCACCCCAACATCAATTGGCGACGCGATTTTGCCCAATTCTTCATCAAAACGTTACGAAATCGCCCACTCATTACAATTATATATTGGTTTTCGCACGGATCTCTGCTTTCATAACGAAAGCGAACAGTGTGTGGTGCAATTTTGGCGGTCGTTTACGCTTTAACCGAGTAATTCGGTTACCTCTTCCCACCATATATCTATCGCCAACTTTCGCGCCCGACTTCTTGTCGACCTTTCTCTCTCTCTGGCGCGTAGCGGGTCTTTCTTCGGAAACAGGAAAGGCCCGTTTTATTTTTTTCAACCGTAGAGATCTTTGGCACGTGCTTCATAGGCGCGCACAATCCGTTGCATCGCTTCGTTAAAAACAACGCCGATCAGTTTTTGCAAAACGATATTGCGGAATTCAAAGTCGACGTAAAATTCAACCTCACACCCGCCACCTGACAAATCCCGAAACTGCCAATGTGATTTCAGATATCGGAACGGTCCGTCGAGATATTCCATCTCAATGCGATGCTTTTGTGGGTAAAGATGCACACGGCTGCCAAAGCGTTCGCGAAACAATTTGAAGGAAATCACCAGATCTGCCTCCATCACTTCTCCGGATGTGTCCGGCAAAGGTTTCCGACTGCGAATACGCGCGGCTGAACACCAGGGCAGAAATTTCGGATAAGACGAAACATCGCCCACCAGATCATACATCTGATCAGCGGAATATGGCAGGGTTCTTGTTTCACTGTGCGTCGGCATAGGGCTTGTTTACGTCCACTTCAAAAAAGATTCCATGGCAAAATCGACGCATTTCACGCGAATGGTTGACCGGCCCCCCTTTCAGTCGCTACACGAGGCATGCCCATCGATAAAAGCCGTGAAAAGGAAGCCACGTGACAACTTCAGGCCCCGACTATGTCATCGATCAGATGATTTCCGCCAAATCCATTGCGGCCCGCATCGAAGATCTTGCCTGCGAAATCAAAGACGAATTCAAAGGCACCGATAAACTTGTTGTTGTCGGCCTGTTGCGCGGATCTTTCGTGTTCATCGCGGATCTTGTGCGCGAACTGGATCTGCCCGTCGAAGTCGACTTTCTAGAAGCGTCATCTTATGGCGATGGTATGGAAAGCTCGCGCGAAGTGCGTATTTTGAAAGATCTGCGTGGTGAAATTGGCGGGCGTGATGTGCTTTTGGTCGAAGATATCGTGGATACCGGGTTCACCCTGAAACATGTGACCGCCCTGCTGCACACCAGAAAACCGAATAAACTAAAGACCATCGCCCTGCTGGACAAACCGTCCCGCCGCGAAGTTGAAATCCGCGCCGACTGGACCGGGTTTGAGATCCCCGATGAATTTGTTGTGGGCTATGGCATCGACTATGCTCAGCGCAACCGCAACCTGGGTTTCATCGGCAAAGTGCGCTTCGTCTGATCCAATACAAAAACAAATCTGATGTCCCTGAATGCACAACCGCATTCAGGGCTTTTTCATGAATTGGTAAAAACCGTCAGCCCTTGCCAAGCTTCTCAAGCCGCGCGGCACGCAGCTGTGCGAAATCATCCCCCGCGTGATAGCTGGACCGCGTCAAAGGCGTTGCCGACACCATCAAAAACCCTTTTCCATAAGCGGCTTTCTCATAGGTTTTAAATTCATCCGGCGTCACGAAACGATCCACCGCGTGGTGTTTCGGCGTGGGCTGCAAGTATTGCCCAATGGTCAGGAAATCGATGTCGGCCGCGCGCATGTCTTCCATGACCTGCATCACCGCCTGACGCCCTTCGCCCAGACCCACCATAATGCCGGATTTCGTGAACATGGACGGATCCAGTTCCTTCACGCGCTGCAACAGACGCAGAGAATGGAAATACCGCGCACCGGGGCGTACCTCAGGATAAAGGCCAGGCACAGTTTCCAGATTGTGGTTAAACACGTCAGGCTTTGCCGCAACAACAACCTCAAGCGCCTCGGGCGCACAGCGAATAAAATCTGGCGTCAGAATTTCGATGGTCGTGCTGGGCGATTGTTGACGTACGGCGCGGATGGTCTGGGCAAAATGTTCCGCCCCGCCATCTTCCACATCATCACGATCCACAGAGGTGATCACCACATGGTTCAGGCCCAGTTTTTTCACGGCTGATGCCACACGGCCCGGTTCAAACACATCCAACGCTTCGGGCGGTTTGCCCGTCGCAATATTACAGAAGGTACAGGCACGGGTGCAGACCTCGCCCATAATCATCATGGTGGCATGGCCCTGTGACCAGCATTCCCCCACGTTGGGGCAACCTGCTTCTTCGCAAACCGTCACCAGCCCATTGTCACGCATGATCTTATGGGTTTCTGCATAGCCTTTGCCACCTGGGGCTTTGACACGGATCCAGTCAGGTTTTTTGACCCGCACCGTATCAGGATTTTTGGCTTTTTCCGGGTGACGTTCGGCTGGAACTTTGAGATCACGCATATCTGGCATCCTTACTGGGCTTATCTAACAGGTAGCGAAGATCTGCCGGATTTACCAGTGCCTGCACAAAGATTGCGCGCCTGTGTCATACGGGGAATTGAATGGAACTTAGAATCGTTTTAAACGCCATCGGGAAACGATTGGTCAGCCCCCGCCAGACCAGACAAACAGACCTTAATTCAGCAAAGGAATATCCGATGAAATCCGGACAGAAACTGCCAGAAGTAACCTTCAAAACACGTGTACGCGACGAAAGCATCGGCGGTGACAACCCCTTCCGTTGGGAAGACAAAACCACCGCTGACTACTTCAAAGGCAAACGCGTTGTATTGTTCTCCCTGCCCGGCGCGTTCACACCGACCTGCTCTACTTACCAGCTTCCTGGTTATGAAAACGGCTTTTCTGACTTCCAAGCTGAAGGCATCGACAGCATCTACTGCATGTCTGTGAACGACAGCTTTGTGATGAACAAATGGGCGAAAGACCAGAACATCTCAAACGTCAACGTTATCCCTGACGGCTGTGGCGAATTCACACGCAAAATGGGCATGCTGGTTGAGAAAAGCAACCTGGGCTTTGGCATGCGTTCTTGGCGCTACGCCGCTGTTATCAACGACGGCGTTGTAGAAGCATGGTTCGAAGAGCCAGGCCTTGCAGACAACCACGGTGAAGATCCATATGGTGAATCTTCCCCTGAAACAGTTCTGAACTGGCTGAAGAAAAGCGCGTAAGCTTTTATTATCTTAAAGAAAAGGCCCGCTGCATGCGGGCCTTTTTTATTAACCGATCATCGGGCCGAACCGCCCGTGGGTTTCATCGTAATGGCGTTTCAACCGTTGCAACGCGATCCTTAGAACAACCTTTCCAGATCGCGCGGACCATCCCATACGCTTCTCAGCTGTCTCCATCCCTTCAAGATAACAACAGCAGCGTAAAACCACATCCCCCAGCCCCGGGCCGAGATGTTCCAGCGCACCGGACACACGACGACGCGCTTCATCCGGACCATGGCCAACACCGCTGTCCGCACCAAAACTGCCCCGACCGCCACCGGTCAGAAAACGCTCCCAGTTTTGGGCCACACGCGGCCCCATCTGCGCCAGTTCGAAATCTTCCCGCAGACGTTCCCCCGCATGCACCAGATCATCCGATAGAAAAGGTTTACCATCCTTATCGCGGCGACGGGCCAGACCCGCCAACGGGCTTTCAGCGATATTATATCGGATGTGACGTGGTTTTTCATCTTCACAGCCGCTGGCGATCTGTTTCTTGCCCCAGATACGATGCTGATCCCCAAAACTTGCCTGCATGTCTGCAAAACCCGGTTGTTCCGGATCCGTCACGCTGATCATCCGTTTCAATGCGGCGCGGCCTGTGGTCGTCATCTTATATTGCGTGACTTTTCCCTTGGCAGAACAGGTAATCCAGTCTTTCAGGGCCATCGACTGGGCGATTTCGCGGTCCGCGACTGCGGTGCGCGCTGATTTGCCCCCAGGCAAGCTGCGCACAACCACCGCTTTGTCCAGATCCCCCGCAACAACAAGAACAGCCCCGGTTTCAGAAAGACGGCTAAGAATACGACGCTCGTCTTTTTCCTGACGCATGGTTTTCGCTTTACATCCAGCAGATTCCCCCTGTTTTTTGGGTTGAATAGCGGCGGCTTTTGAATGTGGTACAGTCATTGGCGAGGTATCCTTATGTCGAGGCTCAGCAGAAGAGCGGGATACCTGAAAATATGTCTGCCCAAGACGGCCAAGCGCTTCGTCCACCAGTATGTCTTCGCGCTGGGTTTCAAGGCGTCTGACCTGGCGCATAACCGTGGATGCATGGCAGTTGTTTTTACGGGCCAATTCCCGGATCGAAAAACCACCTACCGTATGAAGCAGATAGTTTCTGACCGCACCAGGAACCCATCTGGGAAGTTCAGCGAAACCAATAACGTCCGTATTAGCCTGCTTTTTCATTCCTTCTGCGCCCTTTCTTCAAAGCCATACCAGAGACTTCGACTTATGCAACTTATGAGTGCACTGGTTACTTGTTGGTTAATATTTTCAGGTGTCCTAAGCATTGTCGATAAGTTCTAAACACCTTGGAAACCCATCGAACGGTGGTTTTCAGATCACGCAACACACGCTATGATTGCATTACATTTCTCTGGAAACGAACCAAAGGAATGAAGATATGACTGATCTGATGACTTTACTAAACGCCTTACGCCGCCCCCGTCTTTTGATCCGCGCCGCGCGTTTTGGATTAACACATTACAGCCGCGATCGGGATCTGACGCGTCTGGTTCAGGATGAAAAACTACCAGGCCCTGGGCGCGCTGTCACACAGCTGATGAATGTCGAAAATGACATGGAAGAGAAACGTAAAACGGGCGATGCATCTTACAGCATCGCCCGTCATGTAGAACTCCTAGTTGCACTCATGGCTGAAATTCAGATCCTGCGGTCACGTCGCGCGGGATGACAGTTCAGCCCAGGCATCAGATAAATGCGTCTGGTTCCGCAGCTTTCTTACGCGCAACATAATCATCCAGCGCTTCACGGGTCGCGGGATCCATTGCAGGCTGCTGATAATCGTTCAGCAGCTTTTCAACACGGGCTTTGGCAAGGGTCACGGTGTCGCGTGCGCCTTCCTCATCCCAGGTTTCAAATGGCTTATAGTCCAACAGATCGGTGCGCCAGAAGGCAGACTGATAGTTGGCCTGCGTGTGCGCACACCCCAGATAGTGACCACCCGGCCCCACTTCACGGATCGCATCCATGGCCTGACCGTTTTCAGACACATCCACGCCTTTGGCAAGGTTGTGCAAGACACCCAGTTGATCCGCATCCATCACGAATTTTTCAAAGGAAGATACAAGACCACCTTCCAGCCAACCGCAAGAATGCAGCATAAAGTTCACGCCACCCAGCAAAGCTGCGTTATGGGTGTGGGCGGTTTCATATGCCGCCTGCGCATCAGGCAGTTTAGATCCGCAAAGACCACCACCGGAACGGAACGGCAGACCAAGACGACGGGCCAACTGACCTGCGCCATATAGGATCTGTGATGCTTCCGGTGTGCCAAATGTCGGCGCCCCGGAATTCATATCGATAGATGTCACGAAACAACCAAAGATCACCGGCGCACCTTTGCGCACAAGCTGGCTGTATGCGATACCGGCCAGAACTTCGGCCAGAACCTGTGTCAATGTACCCGCAACAGAAACCGGCGCCATAGCACCACCAACGATGAACGGCGAAATAATGCAGCCCTGCCCGGCTTTGGCGTAGATATCCAGCGCCCCAACCATGATCGGATCAAAGGTCAACGGAGAGTTGATGTTAATCAGTGACGTCATAACCGCGTTCTGATCAACGAATTCATCGCCAAACAAGATTTTCGACATTTCAACTGAATCAGCAGCACGGGATGGTTCCGTCACAGACCCCATGTAAGGCTTGTCAGACAGTGTCATATGCGCGTGCAGCATATCCAGGTGACGCTTGTTCACCGGAACATCTGTTGGTTCGCACACCGTACCACCCGAATGGTGCAGCCATTTGGACATATAGCCCAGCTTTACGAATTTGTTGAAATCGTCCATCGTTGCATAACGGCGACCACCATCCGCATCCCGCACAAAGGGCGGGCCATAAACGGGCGCAAGCACCAGGTTATTGCCACCAATCACAACGGATTTTTCCGGGTTGCGGGCGTGTTGGGTATAGCTGGAAGGCGCGGTTTTAATCAGTTCGCGGCACAGGCCACGCGGGATACGCACACGTTCGCCATCAATTTCGGCCCCTGCTTCACGCCAAAGCTCCAGCGCTTCCGGGCATTCAACAAAGTTCACACCAATTTCGGCCAGAACGGTTTCTGCGTTCTCTTCGATGATGGACAGCGCTTCTTCATTCAGAATCTCAAGGTTCGGAATGTTGCGCTCGATGTATTTAGCGGTTTCAATGTTAACGGCTGTACGTTCTGCGCGGCGGGCTGCGCCACCACCACCACGTGCGCGTCTGCGGGCTGTTTCTGCCATCTGTCTTCTCCCGGAATGTCGTTTGAGATATGTTTAGACCGGGAAAATGTCGCGTATAAGGGAAAATACGGCCTCTGACAGGCGAAAGCGACATTTCCCCTGCGGCTTTCGTATTAAAACCAGAATTCGCACGTCAATTTACGCGCAAGCGCAGTCCTCTGCAAAGATATCGCGGGCCAGTGGGGCGAAAATCCCCCTCGACATTGCTTTCACCTCATATGACTTCATAACCGGCAAAGCTGTGTCGCCATAACTGCCTGCATCCGTTTCCAGTTCCGGGAACACTTCATATAATTCGCACAAGGCGGCGTCATCAAACCCTTTCAATACGGAATCCCCTGGATATAGGCTTTCACATAACATCCCTTCCACATCCAATATCTCATGCTGATCAAACAACAGGTGATAATAGGTGACGGGCTGAAAATCCGTCTCCTGTGTGACACCGTCGATATCGGTCAATGCCTTGGCTGCTGACAGCATAACCCGATGGCTCAGAAACAGTTCCAGATTTCCTCCGGTCACGGCAACCCTATGCTGGGGTGAAAGCCAAAGGTCATTTTCAGGATGCCCCACACCCAGACAATGCGCCCGGAAACGGATCGGGGAAAGATGAGGAGAAGCTTTCAGATCGTCTGACGATAATTTACGTCTTCCGATCCATTTGATCGGCTTAACATCCCCATTTGCCAGTTTTACCAAATCACCACGTCTTAGATCAGAAACACAGCGTTTTCCAAAAGGCGTGTCAAACATGGCGCTTTCTGTAAAGCAGACGAAATCCGGCAATGTGGAATAATCCGTCGGTGGCGTTGGGGGCGCAAATCCGTTTGCGGTATTGGCAATCACGTCGCCTACAGTCACCGAACCGCTGTTCACAAACATATAGGGGGTGCCAGACCACTGGATCAGCGTGAACGTAACGGGTTGCCCCCCCACCGTACCGGATCGGGCCTCAAACACCTGAAAATTCGTTGAATTGCTAATGCCAGGCACACCGGAAAGATCCAACTGGGCCGTGCCGTTGGAATCCGGGTCTTCAATAAAACTGTCGTCATCCGTAATCGGAACGACATATGAATTTGTGACCGTCACATTGGTAAATGAGAACGGATCCCCACTGAGGGAATACAACACAAGTGTGTTCATTGCCTGAAACCTGTTACCGCCAAAAGCGCTGCTACGCCGTATATTTATTTTTTATTAACGGTAGTAAGACACATCTTTAAGGAGAAAATCAACCTTTGGTTAACCGAACCCGCACAAACGCAACCTTTAACAATTTTGCGAAACTGGTAAAATGCGGTCTCCGTGGCTTTTGCAGCTTGCTTCGTCTTCACGCACAATTTAATGCATGCACATGACACAGCACCATGAAAACCTCCTGATCATCGACTTCGGCAGCCAGGTCACGCAGCTTATCGCGCGTCGCCTGCGTGAGCTCGGGGTTTATTGCGAAATTCATCCTTATCAAAACGTCACCATGGCGTTTGTTAAGGAATTTGCTCCAAAAGCCATCATCTTCTCCGGCGGCCCGGACAGCGTGACCCGCGAAGGATCGCCTCGCGCACCTGAAGGCATCTTTGATTACGGCGTACCAATCCTTGGCATCTGCTACGGTCAACAGGTGATGATGCATCAGCTGGGCGGCAAAGTCGAAAGCGGTCACGGCACCGCAGAATTCGGCCGCGCTTTTGTCACCCCCGCCAACAAGCTTGATATTCTGGACGGTTGGTTCTCTGACGGCGACGAACAAGTCTGGATGAGTCACGGCGACCATGTCTCTGAAATCGCTCCGGGTTTTGAGGTTTACGGAACCTCCCCGAATGCGCCATATGCCATCACGGCGGACGCATCACGTCATTTCTATGCGGTGCAATTCCACCCCGAAGTGCACCATACCCCCCGCGGTGCAAAGCTGTATGAAAACTTTGTGAAACTTGCCGGTTTCTCGGGTGACTGGACAATGGGTGCCTATCGTCAGCAGATGATCGACAAGATCCGCGAACAGGTTGGCGATAAGAACGTCATCTGTGGTCTCTCCGGCGGTGTTGACAGCTCCGTTGCGGCGGTTTTGATCCACGAAGCGATCGGCGATCAACTGACCTGTGTGTTTGTAGATCACGGCCTGCTGCGCCAAGGTGAATCTGAAGAAGTCGTCACCATGTTCCGCGACAATTACAACATGCAGCTGATCCACGCGGATGAGCAAGAGTTGTTCCTGGGCGAACTTGAAGGTCAATCTGATCCCGAAACCAAACGCAAGATCATCGGCAAGCTGTTCATTGACGTGTTCCAGAAACACGCTGACACGATAGATGGCGCTGAATTCCTCGCCCAGGGCACGCTGTACCCTGATGTGATCGAATCCGTTTCCTTCTCTGGTGGCCCTTCCGTGACCATCAAATCACACCACAATGTGGGCGGCCTGCCTGAAAAGATGGGTCTGAAACTGGTCGAACCATTGCGTGAGCTGTTCAAAGACGAAGTGCGTGCGCTGGGCCGTGAACTTGGCCTGCCTGCAAGCTTCATCGGTCGTCATCCCTTCCCGGGACCAGGCCTCGCGATCCGCTGCCCGGGTGAAATCACCCGTCCAAAGCTGGAAATCCTGCGCAAAGCCGACGCCGTTTACATCGACCAGATCCGTAAACATGGCCTTTACGATGATATCTGGCAGGCCTTTGTTGCGATCCTTCCGGTGAAAACCGTTGGCGTGATGGGCGATGGCCGGACCTATGATTACGCCTGCGCCCTGCGCGCGGTGACATCTGTCGACGGCATGACAGCGGATTACTACCCGTTCAGCCATGAATTCCTTGGTGAAACCGCAACCCGGATCATCAATGAAGTCGAAGGCATCAACCGCGTGACCTATGACATCACATCAAAACCTCCTGGCACCATCGAGTGGGAGTAATCTTCCCGGGCCACCTGCCCTGAAGATATAGACAAAAGGACCCGCGCCGTGAAAATTCAGCTGAATGGGTACATTCTTGTGCCAGATGACCGACTGGATGCCGTGCGCGCGGGCCTTATTGACCACATCCGCCTGACCCATCAGGAACCCGGATGCATCTCCTTTGAAGTCACGGAAAACCCTGACGTTCCCGGACGTTTTGATGTGGCTGAAGTGTTCACAGATCAGGCCTCCTTTGACGCCCATCAGGCACGCACCAAAGCATCGGTCTGGGCAGATATCACTGCCGGCATTCCCCGCGACTATGAAATAACAGAGGTTTCCGATTGATTAAGCTGTTTCGCCGCAGTCTGGCATTGCTTATCTGTGTTTTCGTTTCTCTGCTTGTTTTCATTCCCTCCTTTGCCTGGCTTCAGGATCGCTTTGAACCGGACATATTTTCCTCTGCTGATGTTATCATGGTGTTTGGCGCGGGTATGGATGCGGATGGCACCTTACATTCCTCTACAATTCTGCGCGTCGAAAAAGCTGTTACACTATACCAACAACGTGTTGCCCCGCGCCTGCATATGAGCGGCGGCATGGCCCGGGATAACGGCCCCGCTGCAGGCAATCAAATGCGTGAACTGGCTGTATCGATGGGTGTTCCAGCAGCGGCAATCACAAGCGAAACGAAATCTCTATCCACACTGCAGAACGCGTTGTTTTCCTTGCCAGACTTACCCCAGAACGGGCGCATTATCGCTGTATCTGAAGGCTTTCATCTGCCCCGCGTCTGGGCTTCGCTACACTGGGCCGCATGGAATGACCGGCGCATCTTTGATGTCGCGCTTTCAAATTCAGAACCTTTCCGCAGCACCAGTCCAAGTCTAAACTGGCCCCAAGGCGCTATGGTCTGGCGCGAGGTTCTGGCCACCGGTTTTAACACCCTGCGCGTCTTGGCCTGGCAGATGGCCCCTTTGGTCAATGCAAAAAATCGTCACGCCTGGCTTGAATAAGCTTGCAGCGCGACTGCATTTCATCATTCTGCCCGCATGACACAGCCCACGCCCCCCCCCCAACGCCCCGCAATCCTGACCGCAGCCTTCTGGATGTCAGGTTCCATCATTTCCTTTACCCTGATGGCCATTGCCGGGCGTGAACTGGCAAGTGATCTTGATACGTTCGAATTGATGCTCTGGAGATCCGTCATAGGCGTAATCATCGTTCTAACGATCGGGGGCTATGCCGGAACATTGAAACAGGTGAACACCCGACATCTCGACCGACATATCTTCCGCAATATCGCGCATTTCACCGGTCAGAACCTATGGTTCTTTGCCCTGCCTCTGATTCCGCTGGCGCAGGTGTTTGCTTTGGAATTCACTGTACCCGTTTGGGTCATGATCTTTGCAGCCGTATTTCTGGGTGAGAAAATGACACCAATACGCCTGCTGTCTGTGCTTCTGGGCTTTGCCGGAATTCTTCTTGTTGCGCGCCCCGACAATGCCAGCATTTCCCCGGGTTTCATTGCCGCAGCCCTTGCCGCCATTGGGTTTGCCATCACAACCACCCTGACCAAGCAAATGACACGTCATGACAGCATCACCAAGATCATGTTCTGGCTGGTCGTCACACAAACGGTATTTGGTCTGATAACCGCGGGTTATGACGGCAACATCACCCTGCCCGCAGCCAACACCGCGCCTTGGTTGATTCTGGTCGGGATCTGCGGCCTTCTTGCGCATTTTTGCATTGCAAGAGCCCTAGCTGTCGCACCCGCGATGATTGTCTCTCCCATCGACTTTGCACGTCTGCCCATCATCGTTGTGGTTGGAATCGTGTTGTACAATGAACCCATCGAACTGACGGCAATCATCGGCGCCTTGATCATCTTTGCCGCCAATTATCTGAATATCCTGAACGAATCCTGAAACCTGCGCTGATTGTGTACAATTTGTAACTCAATTCAGGCGATTTACGTTTACGTGGGGTTAATAATTGACCCAAGGCCTCTGATCGGCAAGACTTTGCTTAATCATAAGAAAATAAACAGGGATGATGAAATGAACAAACTGATGAGCACAGTTGCCCTTCTGGCACTGACCACATCTGGGGCGATTGCTGGCGGTATTGAGCGTGTAGCCCCCTCGACGGGAATTCTGTTTGAAGACGGTGAATACGCAGAATTTTCCATCAGCAGTGTAAGCCCTACAATCTCCGGCTCCATCGGTGGTGGCGCGGTTCCCAGTGGTGACATGGCCCAAGCCTACCAGAACTGGTCTTTTGGCTACAAACGAGATCTTAGCGACCAGCTCGCGCTCGCGGTAACGGTGAATCAACCCTATGGCGCCAGCGTAGCCTACCCTTCAGCTGCCGCACCATATCCGTTCAACGGCGCAACTGCTGAACTCTCAACTTTGGCCGTAAACGGTATGCTACGCTACCGTATGCCTAATAATGTTAGCGTATTTGGCGGCATCCGATTGCAGTCCATGAAGGGCGACATTTCCTTGCCTACCGGAGGCGGTCCATATGCGTTGAACGTTCCCGCAGAATGGGATGTAGGATACGCGCTTGGGGTCGCTTACGAACGGCCTGACATCGCATTGCGAGTCGCGTTAAGCTATAATTCAGAGATCACCCATGGTTTCAGTGACAACACAGGAAATCCCTTTGACGTCGTGACACCACAGTCCGTCAACCTGGAATTCCAGTCTGGAATTGCGCAGAATACACTCCTATTTGGATCCATTCATTGGGTGGATTGGGCGACTACAGATATTACACCGCCAGAATATCCAGGCGGTGCTCTTGTGGATTATACAGAGAGCACAACAACATATAACCTCGGTATCGGACGGAAGTTTAATGAGACTTGGTCTGGCGCAGTGATGGTTGGATATGAACCATCCGGTGGAACTCCTACAGGGAATCTTGGGCCAACAGATGGTAACACCAGCATCGGTCTCGCGGCCACTTGGACACAAGACAACGTCAAAATCACTGGCGGAATTCGCTATATTGATATCGGCGATGCAACGACATCCACCATCAATGCATCATTCACCGACAACCACGCAGTTGCCGCTGGCATTAAGATGTCCGTGAACTTCTAAGTTTACCTAACTTTAAGCTTTGAAAGCCCGGGGCAATTGCTCCGGGCTTTTTCGTTTTTGTCACAAAACTTTTCCTTTTAAATCACCAATCCATGATTTATGGATTTTGAAGAGAGTAACGAACACACACCCGCCGGAGATCCCCATGACAACTTATGCAATCAATGGCTTGGGCCGTATGGGAAAACTGGCTCTGCGTCCCCTGTTAGAAAGCGGTGCAAAAGTTGCGTTCCTGAATGATGCGGTGGGCAATCCGGAAATGCACGCGCATCTGCTGGAATTTGATACAGTGCATGGTCGCTGGGATGCCGTGTTTTCCCATGACGACAGCAGCATCACCATCGACGGCAACAACATCCCCGTCACCTGTACCCGCAACCTAAACGATCTGCCGCTTGATGGTGTGGATGTGGTCATTGAATGTACGGGGGCTTTCAAAACTGCTGACGCGTTGCAACCTTACTTTGATGCAGGCGTGAAGAAGATCGTCGTCTCCGCTCCGGTCAAAGAAGACACCGCCGCGAATATCGTATTCGGTGTGAATGATAATATTTACAATTCAGATGAACATCGCATCGTAACTGCAGCAAGTTGCACAACAAATTGTCTCGCACCAGTGGTGAAAGTTGTCCTGGAAGAATTCGGTATTCGTCATGGTTCCATGACCACCATTCATGACGTGACCAACACCCAGACCATCGTGGATCGTCCCGCAAAAGATCTGCGTCGTGCGCGATCTGCTCTGAATTCCCTGATCCCGACCACCACTGGATCCGCCAAGGCCATCACCCAGATCTTTCCGCAACTCACCGGCAAGCTGAACGGCCATGCGGTACGCGTGCCCCTGCTGAACGCTTCGCTCACAGATATGGTGTTTGAACTGGAACGCGAAACAACCGTAGAAGAGGTCAACGCAGCGTTCAAACTTGCGTCCGAAGGCCCGCTGAAAGGCATCCTAGGTTACGAGGAACGCCCGCTTGTCTCCTGCGATTACACCAATGACCCGCGTTCCACGATCGTCGATGCGCCTTCCACCATGGTTGTGAATGGCACCCAGCTGAAAATCTACGCCTGGTATGACAATGAATGGGGCTATGCGCACCGCCTGGTAGATGTGGCCCGTATGGTCGGCAACAGCCTGTCATGACACCCACGCGGGAAAATGGCATGGCGGCCTATGTCGCCGTCACCGCTGCCTATTGGGCCTTTATGCTCTCTGACGGCGCCCTGCGCATGTTGGTGCTTCTGCATTTTCACAGCCTCGGATTTCCCCCCGTCAAACTGGCCTTTCTCTTCGTGTTCTACGAAATCGCGGGTGTCATCACAAACCTGTCCGCCGGATGGATCGCGGCGCGTTTTGGCCTGACATCAACGCTTTACGCGGGTCTCTTCATCCAGATTTGTGCCCTTGTCGCGCTGGCACAGCTGAACCCAGACTGGGCGATGCTGTTCTCTGTCATCTTCGTCATGCTGGTTCAGGGCGCATCTGGCGTGGCCAAAGATCTTGCGAAAATGTCGTCAAAATCTGCGGTCAAACTACTGGCACCGACTGAGGGCGACGGTCTCTTCCGCTGGGTCGCTATGCTGACGGGCTCCAAAAATGCCGTCAAAGGTCTTGGCTTCCTTCTGGGCGCTGCATTGCTTGCGCTCTGGGGCTATTACGCGGCGATCTGGGGCATGGCGGGCGTGTTGGCGCTGATCCTGCTGCTGATCATCTGGAAAATGCCTGCGGGCCTGCCTGCGGGCCGCAAGGATGCGAAGTTTTCCGAAGTCTTTTCCAAAAATCGCAATATCAACTGGCTTAGCTTCGCCCGGGTCTTTCTGTTCGGCGCACGCGACGTCTGGTTCGTCGTTGGCATCCCGGTTTATTTCCACTCGGTCCTGTCCGATGGCACCCATGAAGGCGCACGCACAGCTTTCTTCCTTGTCGGCACATTCATGGCGATCTGGGTGATCCTTTACGGCGGCGTTCAGGCCAGCGCACCCAAGCTTTTGCGCGCCGCAACCCGCAGCCAGGATGAATTGACCCATCTTGCCCAACGCTGGGTCTTCCTGCTGGCCTTTGTGCCCGCCACACTTGCCTTGACGGTCTGGATGGTCGATATGCCCGCCGCCTGGCTGACCGCTTTGCTGGTTCTGGGCCTTCTGATCTTCGGGGCGCTCTTTGCGGTGAACTCAAGCCTGCATTCCTACCTGATCCTCGCCTTCACCACGGGGGATCGCGTGACCATGGATGTGGGGTTCTACTACATGGCCAACGCCGCGGGTCGCCTTCTGGGCACGGTGCTCTCCGGCATCAGCTACCAGCTCGGAGGCCTCCCCGCCTGCCTCGGCACCGCTGCGGTTCTGTTGTTGGTCAGTGCGCTTGGGGCGGGAAAACTAAACACCAACGTAAACCTTAACCGATAACAGCTTCGAGTCTAAAATCACCGATGCTGTGCAGCGCACCAACGTCCGCTATATAATTATTTGGCTTTCTAAGTTGCAGCCAAACAGTGTAGTCTCAATATATGTTTGGAAAGAAGAAAAACGACAAGTTCGATGCAATTGCGGAGAAGCTCAAGAGAGCAAAAATTGCAACAGAAACAACTGACTGGAAACGAACAACTGAAGTCGTTGTCGGGGGGCTAGTATCGCTCGGTTTCTACGAAAGCAAAGATAGCCCCCAACTTGATAAGTTGTTGGCAATTGGCTCCCAAGGACACACGGTTATTGACTGCCTTTCTGGACAAATCGTCTATCGAAACCGTGAGCAGGACGGCTATGATCAAGAAACACTTTCTGCATGGGATTTGAGTGGTGGAACAACCGAACCCATCAGAATGAGTGGGATAGATGGCGGCGGGCTCAAGCTCTGTACAAAGGATGGATGGTCCGTTGAAGCGGTTCCAATCGCTTGGCCGATTTACCATTACATCCTGCAGCACCCAGGAAGTTCAATTTACACTGATCAATTAATTGGAAGAGAATCCAAGTTTGAATTGCTCGACTTTGACTACAAGCAAATGGCATGGGGTTTTTCAAACTCTGGCAACTCTTTGCTGCTTACAAGTTCGAGTGACATAACAGTATGGACAAGAGCCAAACCCATTTGACGGCACCAACTTTGGTCTAAAACGAAAGAAGACATTGGCGCAGCCGCCGCGAAAGCGCGCTTTGTCCGCATAGCTGACGTTACAAGCCACCTATTCTCCAAATAAAAGCGGCGCGAAGTTTCCCTCGCGCCGCTTTTATTTTACATCATCCGCAGATCAGCCAACCCGGTAGTTCGGCGCTTCGCGTGTGATCTGCACGTCATGCACATGGCTTTCTTTCAGGCCGGCGCCGGTGATCTTCACGAAGTTACAGTTGGTGTTCATCTCAGACACCGTCGCGCAGCCGGTATAACCCATCGCAGCCCGCAGGCCGCCAACCAGCTGATGCACAACCGTGCCTGCCGGGCCTTTATAAGCCACCTGCCCCTCAATGCCTTCCGGCACCAATTTGTCGCTGGCGGCGTCTTTTTGGAAGTACCGATCCGCAGATCCACGCGCCATCGCACCAAGGCTGCCCATACCGCGATAGGATTTGAACGAACGCCCTTGGTACAAGATGATCTCACCGGGGCTTTCATCCGTGCCTGCAATCATCGATCCAACCATGGCACAGGATGCCCCCGCCGCAATCGCTTTGGCAAAGTCACCAGAGAATTTGATGCCACCATCGGCGATAATCGGAATACCCGCTTCGCGGCCAACTTTCGCCGCATCCATAATCGCGGTCAGCTGGGGCACCCCCACACCAGCCACCATGCGTGTGGTACAGATAGAACCTGGGCCAATGCCCACTTTCACACCATCCGCGCCCGCATCAATCAGCGCACGTACCGCATCACCCGTTGCGACATTGCCCGCAACGATCTGTGTGGCACCGGCAATGGCCTTGGCACGTTTCACGGCCTCAATAACGCCCTCATGGTGACCATGTGCTGTATCGATCACCACAATGTCCGCACCCGCGTCAATCAGGGCCTCTGTACGGGCAAAACCGCTGTCCCCGACAGAGGACGCCGCAGCGACACGCAGACGACCAAGATCATCCTTACAGGCGTCCGGGTTCAGAACCGCTTGTTCCGTGTCCTTCAGGGTCAGCAGACCGGTCAGCTTGCCTGCCTCATCCACAACCAGCAGCTTTTCGATCCGGCGCACCTTCATCAGGCTTTTCGCCTCATCCAGATCCGCAGGCTCTTGCAGCATCGCAAGGTTACCGGTGGTCATCATCACAGACACAGGCGTCGCATCATCAGAGGCAAAACGCATATCCCGGTTGGTCACGATGCCAACAACACGCCCGTCATGATCCACAACCGGGAAACCTGTGACACGATAGCGTTCTTGCAGTGCCTTTGCATCTGCCAGCGTCTGATCCGCAGTCAGCGTAATCGGGTTATAGACGATCCCACTTTCAAAACGTTTCACACGACGCACTTCGCGGGCTTGTTCTTCGAGGTTGAGGTTCTTGTGAATAACCCCCATTCCGCCGGATTGCGCCATGGCAATCGCCATGCGCGCCTCGGTCACTGTATCCATCGCACTGGACAAAAGCGGGATGTTCAAGCGAATGCTGGGCGTCACAAAAGTGCTGGTATCAGCCGTTGACGGCAACACATTTGATGCGGCCGGTACAAGTAGAACATCGTCGAAGGTGAGTGCCTCGCGAATTTCCATGGGGGTCTCTCCAAGGTTGGTTCGTTTGACGCGTCCCTATCTCATGAATCGCACACTATGGAAAGCGCTATTTCACAGAATGCGGGATCTTTCCGATTTCGCGTGCGAAAGACATGGGATTACTCATAATCCTTACCCGAATATAGGATTTCAGCACAGCAGCGCCAGGGCGATTGCTCTTCTGTATCATCCCGGTTTTTCATATAGGCGTATGAGCAGGCCGCGGCACGTTCAAGGAATGTTGCAATGGTTCCGTTCGCCCATCCCCGCACACCAATGCGAGTTTCTCGTTTAGGGTTTGCATCTTAAATTGCCCCCTTGGCATCAACTGCCAATTTACGTGCTGCCGCCGCAAATAATGCCAAATCACCCCCCACACCAATAAACTGAAACCCCTGATTGATAAGCTTTGAAGTGTCTCTGACATCAAACGTCACCGTGCCCAAAGGTTTCCCCGCCGCCTGAATCCGCGCGCAGATATGCGCGATCGCCTCTTTCACCTCAGGGGCGCCAGGGTTGCCCGGGTATCCCATATCCGCCGACAAATCCGCAGGCCCGATAAAGACGCCATCAACGCCCGGCGTTGCCGCAATCGCATCGATATTTTCAAGCGCTGCCCGGCTTTCCGCCTGAACAAAGCAAAACACCTGATCATTGGCCTCAGCCACGTAATTCTCATAGGCACCATAGCCCGAGGCCCGCGCCTGATAGGCCCCCATGCCCCGTGTGCCCTGCCCGTCCACCCAGCCGGGATAACGGCAGGCCGCAGCCACCCGCGCAGCATCGTCAGCCGTATGCACCATGGGCACCACCAGTGTCTGCACACCGATATCCAAGGCCCGTTTGATCAGCCAATCTTCGGCCGAAGCCACCCGCATCACAGCACTTGCCTGCCCGCCATCCATCGCCTGCAATTGTGCAAGGGCCATATCATCAGAATTCGGGTTGTGTTCGCCATCAATCAAGCACCAATCAAACCCCGCCCGCGCCGCGATTTCAGCCAACGCCGCATGGCCAGCCCCCATCCAAAGCCCAGCAGTGGTGTCCCCGGCCAAAAGTCGCTGTTTCAACACGTTTTCTTTTGTTTTCATAATGCCCGCCCCTGGTGTTATAGAAAGTGTTACAGATGGTTTTGCTCAGATCAGCACATTCGCAGCACAAACTCAAACTTTGCCTGACACAGGAGCCACGACTTCGATGCAGATATTTCGTAATCACTGGCAGTTGTTGCTTTTGACATTGATTATTGTTTATTTTTGGAACGCCCCCTGGCTGACGCCATTAAAGATCCTTGTGGTTTTCTTTCATGAGTTTTCCCATGCGATCGCCGCAGTCCTGACCGGTGGTCGCGTTGCAGAGTTTGAAATCAACCCCATGCAGGGCGGTCATGTCATTGCGCTTGGGGGAAGTAGTTTCTGGCTTTCCACATCTGGTTATCTTGGGTCCCTGCTCTGCGGGGTTCTGCTTTTTGCGATTTCTGTCAACAGCCGGCTAGACCGGTATGCGTTGGCCGCACTTGGCATATTGATGGTGTTGGTTACCTTGCTCTGGATACGTAGCGGATTTGCTGTGGCCTTTACGCTTGGCACTGCAATGACCCTTCTGCTTATTGCCCGCGCTGCGCCGCACAATCTCTGTGATTTCACGCTGCGGGTCATCGGTATGGCCAGTATGATCTATGTGCCCTGGGACATCTGGGACGATACAATCCGGCGCTCAGGTGCTATGTCGGATGCACGTATCCTAGCGCTGAACATCGGTGGAACCACATTAATGTGGGGCATTATCTGGTTTCTTATCAGCCTGCTGATTATTGCTGCTACGTTCCGCTACGTATTGCGCGGAAACAGCAATCTCACTCTGCGTTAAAACCTTAACACTGCGCACGCATGATATGCATAGATTGTGCATATCATGTGCATGCTTTGTGCATCGGAAAAACCGACCTTAACCCAGGGCATATCCCGCGCCGCGCACCGTGCGCAACGGGTCCTCGCCCCCGGCCTTCATCAGGGCTTTGCGCAGACGTCCGATGTGCACATCAACCGTACGCGTATCCACATAAATATCACGCCCCCAGACACGATCCAGAAGCTGTTCTCTTGACCAGACACGCCCGGGTTTTTCCATGAAGGTCGTCAACAGACGGTATTCAGTCGGCCCCAGTTTCACAGGGGTTTCACCTCGAAACACCTTGTGACTTTCCGCATCCAACATGATGTCTTCAAACGACAATTTCTCCCCAACCGTCGCAGGGCGTGACCGGCGCAACTGGTTGCGCACACGCGCCATAAGTTCCGCAATGGAATA